>CAXTVG010000351.1:0-3172 GCA_964247505.1 uncultured Acidobacteriaceae bacterium | reverse complement strand
AGGAGAGGTCGCGCCCCGAGCCGGGCTGCACAGGGCAAGCCGGGCGAGCAGGGCGCTCCTTCTATTTTACCCGAGGTTCACGGGAGAAGTAGTTGAATCCGCATAGCTTGGCACGGATAGATCCCCGTAACGGACACCGCCGGCATGCGCGTGACTACCACCATCGGCGCGGGCCAGTTCGGCACCGAAAAGCCGGTTACGGTCGTGCGCGAGTTCCGGTACAACCCCGCGCTCGGCATTAATCTGCGCTCCACCCGCGATGCCCCCCGCTCCGGCAAGCAGACCTTTACGGTCACGAGAATCTCACGCGACGAGCCCGACCCGGCGCTCTGGCAGGTGCCCGCCGGGTTTACCGTCGCGGACGACGGGCAGACCGCGAAGCCCTAGCTTCGGCCTTGAGGCGTAACTACCCGCAAGCCGGGAATGCGCTGAAAGTGCTTGACATTCAGCGTCGCTACATCGAAGCCGAGGTGCAAAGCCGTAGCCCCGATTACGAGATCCTCGAAGGCGATGACATTGCCTTTGGCGGCCTCCTCGCCCTCAATCCTGCCCGCCCGCTGCGCGATCTCCAGCGTCATGGGATATACCGTCAAGCCTTGAAACGCGCTCTCAGCAAAGGCGCGCCGCCGCTCGCGGTCTGCCTCGGTTCGGGCCCTATAGATCCCGTGGGTTAACTCCACCACGCTCACAGCTGAAAGCGCGATGTCGGTTTCACCCTGTTCCGTCCGCAACCGTCGAAGAATCGCCTCGATGGAGCCGCCGCGCCGTTCACTTGCGATCAGGATGCTGGTGTCCAGAATCAAACCCAAACGATCAGTCCCATGCCGAAGTGTCACGCGGCTTGCGATTGCGGATGATTTCTTCCATGTCTTCTGCGAAGTCGGCATCCATGACCGGGTCATACCCAAGCTCCTTCGCATATGCTTCTGCCAGCGCGATGCATTCGGAGATCGAGCGGCCCGCCGGAACCGGCGCATGAAGAACAGCTACTGGTTGGGAGCCGTCTTCGATCACAACTTCAGCCCCCGCGCGAACACGCGCCATCAGGGCGCCAAAGTCGCGCACCGCTTCCGCTTCCGAAATGTGGATGGTTGCCATGGAACCCATCATAGCCCTACCTCCGCGAGGCATAAAGCGTCTCATGCGCTACCATGGGCGCGACACCAATCCGGGGCCGACCCATGGACATCGAACCGCCGCACCACCCCATCAAGAGTAAGCGCGACTTCTTTATCCACCTGTTCACCATCACCTGCGGCCTCCTGATCGCGCTCTCGCTCGAAGGCCTGGTCGAGTGGGGCCACCATCGCGCCATTGTTCGCGAAGCCCGCGACAATATCCGCCGCGAGATCGACGACAACAAAAATGCCACGGTCGAAGACATCCGAAGCGTCGACCAAGACCGCGCTCGCTTCGCGCACAATTTGGAAGAAGAACGTGCACTGCGCGCGAACCCAAAATCGCACCACGCTATTCAGTCAAACTTCAGCTGGTCCAGCACCAGCGACGCCGCGTGGCGCACCGCCCGGGACACCGGGGCGCTGGCCTACATGCCCTACGCGGAAGTGCAGCGCTATGCGGACATCTATGCACAACAGGACATTACGAACACACAAGCCGTCCAGCTTTTTCGCCAGCAGGTCGAGTCTGTCGCGCCCATGCTGATGGAAACAGACGCGAACCCTTCCCCACAGGAGTTCGACCGGCTTCTCCACGACACCGCGACAGTCATGATCGACCTGCAAACTCTGGGCCAGCTCCTCACCCAACAGCGCGACCAATACTCGACCGTGCTGAACACGCACTGAGAAGTACACGAACAAAGCCGGAACCCTTCGCCGAGCACTCCCGCCTATACCCAGCGGTGATCCTGGGGTTCTGCTCCAATTTCCGCTGACACTCGGTTTTCCACCGCGCTATACTTTTGTGGGAGACTCGTATCTATGGCTACAGCCCCGCACCTGCACGCGGAAGACCTGACGGAGGCCGACGACTTCGGCGCCCTTGAAGAGCGCGTCATGCGCCTGGTAGAGTCGCTGCGCAACGAGCGCCGCGAGCGCCAGCGCGCCGAGGAAACCGCGGCCACCCTCCAGCAGCTGCTGGACGAACAAGGCTCGCAGCTCGAGCAGGCGCATCGGGAATTGCACTCGCTCGGCGAGGAGCGTAATCAGGTACGCGGCCGCGTCGAGCGCTTATTGCACCAGTTGGACGACTTAGGCTAACGCCTTGGCACACGCATTGGAAGCGACGCGAGAGGGCATGAGCGCGCAAAATTTTCAGGAAAACGACGACTTCGTCACGGTCGCGATCTACGACCAAACCTATCACTTGCGCGGAGAAAATCCCGCCTACATTGAGCGTTTAGCCACTCTGGTCGACGCCCGCATGCGCGCTGTCGCGGCTCACGGCGCAACTGTGGACTCGCTGCGCGTCGCCGTGCTTGCCGCGCTCAATATCGCCGACGAACTCACGTGCGCCAGCTCCCGGCTCGACGCCCGTGTGGATGCGGACGAGTCCCGAAGAAACCGGGAGCACTCGCTCGCCGGGCTCCTCGATGAGGTGCTCGAGCACGACCCTGCTGGCGAGCGTCGCCGGGCCGGTTAGCTGCATCCTCCAACCGCGCTCGTGCGTCTGATACACAGTGCTTACTTTGGTGTGCGCCGCGGGCTTGCAAACAACGCCCGCTCCAGCTAGCATCCGAGGAAGTGAGACTCGCCCTGCAAAGCAGGTAGGTTGGGTCAAGCCGGTTGAACCTATAATTCATTGAACAGGGAGCTCGACTCGACAATCGGTTCGGTGCGCAGTGTCCGCCAGTCCGGAATGCCTAAAGAACCGCGGAGAGTTCCCACCGTCTTAGGACGGGTTCACCGGCCAGCCCGTCTACGGCCCCGCGGGGCGAGTTTTACGCCCCCTCTATTCCTGAACAACCGTTCCTTGGTGGAAGACAATCCTCCAGTCCCCCTCGGACCGTTCCCACACAGTCGTGCGCCGCGTTTTGCGCCTTCCCTGCATCAGGTTGTAGTGCAGCAGGTACACGTCGTGCGAAAGCTTGCGGATGCGAAAGTCGGACGGTTGAAGATGTTCCTGCTGTGGCGTCTTGGGCCGCTCCTCAAGTAAGTCCAGAGTAGACGCGCGATCATACACCTTCCCTGACTCGCCGACCTCCCAGAAA
>CAXTVG010000350.1:0-3179 GCA_964247505.1 uncultured Acidobacteriaceae bacterium | reverse complement strand
TACGAGCGTTTCGGCTACCGCGTGACCGGCTCGGCACCCTTCCCGGCGGACCAAATGCCGGTCAAGATGCCGTGCTCTTTCGTGGTCATGTCCAAGCCCATCCCCCAAAGCAGCTAGCGGCCAAGCCACAAACACGGGTGCCCCACGTCTCGATTCTGAGACGTGGGTCCTTTCGAGCGAAAGCTCGAAACCTCAGTGATTACTGGCCCCCTCGTGTTCGCCCGTGCTTTTATTTCCCCCAGCCTTCTGCGAGGCATTCTTGATGCTGATAACCCCGCAGCTTTCGCGCGCCCCCGAGTTCCCCGAAGGGTCGGTCTTCATATCGTCCGGGCCCTTGTGCACGATGATCGACGTACCCCCGTTCGCGAAAACGGAGTTGGCAGCGTTTGGCTCGAGCGTGATGTCCTTAGTTGTGAACGTTTTCTTGACCATGCCGTCGTCGCCCACGGTCAGGTTCACGGGCAGATCGCCCGCGTGGTGGCCTTGCGGGTTCTCCTTGCCGTGCTGCTTCCCCGCAGGATTGAAGTGCGGTCCAGCGCTTTTAAACTCCGGGGCGTCGCACTTGGGCGCCTGGTGGATATGAATGGCGTGCATGCCCGGATCGAGGTTTTTCAGGTCGGTCTCCACCTTGACGTCGGCCTTCTCCTGGATCAGCGTGACCTGGCCGCCGTCCTGCCCGGCGGAGGTTTCCATCTGCACGCGTACGCTTTTGGGCGTCTTCTGCGCCCCTGCCACGCTGCCCGTCAGCAAAACCGCCGCGCCCCACACCAAAGCCTTCCGCATCCCGCTTCCTCCCGGCGAGGGCGCTCTCGCCCGCGCGCACACCTAGCTTACGATGCCGCCGGCCCCGAGTTCGCATACTCTGGACAAATGGAGGAAACGCGCATGGATCCACGCGAACGGCTGCGGCGGGGTATCGAAAAGTTCCGCATGGAGGTGTATCCGGAGCGCCGCGAGGCTTACCAACGCGCCGCCAGCGAGCCCCAGAAGCCGCACACCCTGATGGTGACCTGCGCCGATTCCCGCATCGACCCGGAACTCATCACCCAGTCCGGCCCCGGCGAAATCTTTGTTACCCGCAATATCGGCAACCTCGTCCCGCCCTATGGCGAAATGCTCGGCGGCGTTTCGGCTGTTCTGGAGTACGCGGTGAACGCGCTCAAGGTCGAGCATCTGGTCGTCTGCGGCCACACTGACTGCGGGGCGATGAAAGCGCTGCTGGACCCGGAAAGTCTGCGCAAACTGCCAACCGTGCGCCATTGGCTGCGGAATGCGGAGTCCTCGCTTTCCGTCGCGCGCGAAGTCGCAAGCCCGGACGACTTTCTCATGAACCTCACCAAACAGAACGTGCTCATGCAGATCAGCCACGCTAAAACCCACCCGTCTGTCGCCGGTGCCATCGCGCGCGGCGAGCTGCTGATTTCCGGCTGGGTTTACGAGATCGGCTCGGGCGAGGTGTTGATCTACGACGAGAGGACCCGCGCGTTCGCGCCTGTGGGAGCCGCCGCTTGATCCTGCCCCGCGCGCGGCTGGGGCTCTGGATGCTCACCTACGTCGGTCGTCCGCTGCTGCTTCTGTTGGTCTACGACGTTGCGGTCGTGGCGGCCTGGAAGCTGGGCTGGCGGTGGGTCTCGCTGCCGCACATTCCCCTGACCCTGTTCGGCGGGGCGCTGGGCATCATTGTCGGGTTTCGCAATAACTCCAGCTACGCCCGCTGGTGGGAGGCGCGGACGCTCTGGGGCTCCATCGTCAACAACACCCGCAGCCTCGCGCGGCAGATTGTTACTGTGGTCCAGGCACCGGAGGGAAGCGAACTGCCGGCGCTCGATGCCATGCGCCGCCGCATGGTGCATTACCAGATCGCCTACGTCCACGCCCTGCGGCAACAACTGCGCGGGCTGGAGCCCTGGGACGAAATGCAGCGCATCCTTCCAGAGGAGTGGGCTTCGCTGCAAGAGCAGCGCAACCTTCCCCTGGAGCTGCAAAGGCGCACAGGGGCCTGCCTGAAAGTGTGCCGCGACCGGGGCTGGCTGGATGCCCTGCACTGGGCCGCAATGGACACAAGTTTGAATGACCTGGCCGACGCGCAAGGCGGCGCGGAGCGCATCAAGAACACGCCGATGCCCAAGCAGTACGACTACTTCCCCCAGCTGTTTGTGCGGATTTACTGCCTGCTGCTGCCGCTTGCGCTGGTCAGTTCCATGGGCGTCTTTACCCCTCTCGGGTCCACCCTGGTGGGCTGGCTGTTCCTCGCGCTCGATAAAATCGGCCGCGACCTGGAAGACCCGTTCGACAACACCATCTACGACGTACCGCTCACATCCATTTGCGCCACCATTGAAACAAATCTGCGGCAACTCTTAGGCGAATCGGAACTGCCTGCAGCGGCGAAGGGAGCCCCTGGGGTGCTTTGGTAAGGATTGCGGAAGGATATGGTGGAGCTAAGCGGGATCGAACCGCTGACCTCCTCGTTGCGAACGAGGCGCTCTCCCAGCTGAGCTATAGCCCCAAACTGCACCGCCTCTGAAGCGGTCGGGATAGACAAGATAGTAGCAGGAGCGCAGTCTTCGGGCAACGGGGCGTGCTGGGGGCTATCCGGGCTGCATTTCTGCTTTTCCATAGGCATTTGCGCACTTTCTACGGAAAAAAGTGTTGACCTCGTCCGGCAGGGGAGTTATTTTGGGGTTGTGCCGCGAGGGTGGCTGCAATCCCCGCCTTTTCGCAGCACAAGGCGCGTCTCGCAGCAGCCCCCGACTAACGGGGCTTGCAAGGCTGGACAAGCCACTGCCGGGAGCGCATCCAAACCGAACTTTTCGCGTCTAACCAGCCGGGAGCCAAGTTCCCGCATATCGAAATATGATTTCAGCAATCTTGCGGCGCGGCCGCTTATTTCTCCATCCAAACCTTTCATAACACCCCAGGTTTGAATGATTCTTACCAAAGGAGCTACTCCGAGCATGCGCTCTGACTTGATCTTTGGGGCCCTGGCCCACCTTGAAAACCGCTACCAGCTTTGCCAGCTCGCGTCCAAGGCGACGCGCAAGCTGCACAAGCCCAACACGCGCCTTCAGGACACCACCAACGATGTTCTGCTTCGTTTCCACACCAATAACCCCGCGCTTGAAAACCAGGCGGAAATAACCGAAATAGAAGACGAGCAGCGCCGCGCGGCTTAAGCC
>CAXTVG010000349.1:2069-3181 GCA_964247505.1 uncultured Acidobacteriaceae bacterium | reverse complement strand
GGCCTGCCCTACACCCTGGCCCCGCTGCAGCTGCGCGACGAAACGCTCCAGCTGCCGTCCGGGCAGGTCCCGCTCACCTATAGCGGACAAAAAACAACCATCCTGGACAAAGCCGTGCTCCCCAATGGCAAAACCTGGGCGGAGCTGCCCTTGGGCGCGGGCAAAATCCTGTTTTCAGCGCTCCCGCTCGAGCTGAACGACAATCCCCAGTCCGTTGCGGATGTGTACGCCTATGCGCTCAAAACAGCGGGCGTGCAGCGGACCTACACGACGACCGCAACAAATCCCGGAATCCTGATCTGCCCAACAAAGCTGCCCCACGCAACCCTGTATGTCCTCACCTCGGAAACGGAAACCACGCCCCTAGCATTCCGGGACGAGCGCAGCGGAAAGCACTTCGCCGGGACGCTTAACGCCGGGAGGGCGGCGCTGCTATTGGTCGGAGAGAAAGGTGATTTGCTGGCCAGTTATGGATGGCGCGCGCAGTAAGCCGCCGCCCAAGTTTCGCGATCCCATGCCTTACCACCCCGGACGCGAGACATGGGGCACCCGTGATTGAGCCCGACTTAAAATACCCGCCACGAAGTGACCGCCAGCCGCGTAGGCGGTTTTGCGGTTGTTCTTCACTTTTACAAAGGTGCCCCGCGCATCCCACCCCTAGCGCCGCAAGTCCGCTTTGGCCACAGAAAAAGCGCGCACCGTCGTAATTTGGCGGACGGTCCCCTCGCCAGCTATCCTTGGGGGCGTCTGCCGTCGCGTGTCGGCATAGGGAGCCAACGTTGAGTACCAGCATTGCCGAAATCGCCGCCGACCCCGTTTTCGATCGCTGTTGGTGGATCTATTCGCTGTGTCGCGAGCGCCTGTTCGCCGACCATACTGAAGCCATCGCCGACGCCCTCCAGCCCCTGCTCCGCTCCCACCCCCAGCTCCAACTGCTTGAAGGCGGCTGCGGCCCGGGCGTTTACTCCCGCCGCCTCGCCGCCCGCTACCCCTACGTCCAGGCCACCGGCGTCGACACCAGCGAGCGCCTCCTGTCCCACGCCCGCCTCCGCGCCGACCGCGCCAAGCTTGCCAACTGCCGCTTCCTCCAGGCCGACGCCCACAACCTCCAC
>CAXTVG010000349.1:0-2059 GCA_964247505.1 uncultured Acidobacteriaceae bacterium | reverse complement strand
GCTTCCCGCCTGTTCCTCATCGTGCCCGAGCGCGAACAGGTTTTGCGCGCGGTCTTTGAAACTCTGCGTCCGGGCGGCGTGTTCTTCGTCGCCGAGCCCACCTCGCCCCTCCGCACCGCCGTACCCCTGTGGGCCATGCGCGCGTTCGGCTGGCTGACAGGCCAGTGGGCAAGGAGCGCCGCGCCGATCAGCTGCGAGGTGATGAGCCACCAAAGCTTTCAGGCTCTGGTCGCCAGCCAGCCCTGGCACAGCGTGCGCACCTGGCGCGATAAACGCTACCAATACGCCCTGTGCGAGAAAGCCTCGTGAGCGGCGGCTTTCGCATTCTGGACCCAAGCACGCACGCCCCGGAGTTCACCGGGCAGTGCGCGTTTACCGTCATGGCCAAAGCCCCCGTGCCGGGCCGCGTCAAAACCCGCCTCAGCCCGGCCCTCACCCCGCATGAAGCCGCCAGCCTCAACGCCGCCTTCCTGCGCGACACCCTGGCCAATCTCGGCGCGGCAGCGGCCGAGTGCGCCGCCCGCTGCGTCGTCTCCTACACCCCCGTGGGCCACGAGGACGCCTTTGTGGGCATCCTCCCCGAAACCACCCTGCTCGTCCCCCAGCGCGGTGACGGCTTCGGCGAGCGCCTCCTGTTCACCGCCCAAGACCTGCTCGCCATCGGCTTTGCGTCCGTGTGCCTCATCGACTCCGACCGCCCCACCGTCCCCACGCGCGAGTTCATCCGCGCCGCCCAGGCCCTCGCGGAGCAGGACTGCACAGTGCTGGGCCGCTCCGACGACGGCGGCTACTACCTCCTGGGCCTCCGCGCCCTTCATGCCCGCCTGTTCGCCGACATCACCTGGAGCACCGAGGTCGTCGCCGCCCAAACCGCCGAGCGCGCCACCGAACTCGCGCTCCCGCTCGTCGAGCTCGCGCCCTGGTACGACGTCGACGACGCCGCCTCGCTCGCCCGCCTCCGCGCCGAACTGACCGGGAACACCCTCGGCTATGCAGCCCCGCACACCCGCGCATTTCTGCAGGCCCTCGACGCGAGCCGCATCGACTCGGCAGCCCCCGCGGCGGAGCCCAAGTGAGCACGACCCAAACTGCCCCGGCCGGCAGCCCAATAAGCAAGCGAACGCGCCTGACGAACCTCCTCGACCCCGGCAATAGCCCCTGGCTCACCAACGCCGCCCTGCTCCTCTTCGGCCTCCTCTTCATCGCCCTCACCCGCACCTGCACCCACGAGTCGACCCACTACGTCCACGGCTTCAGCGAAGGCCTCTTCGGCCAGCTCGCCCTCTACCTCGGCGGCATCGCGCTGGTCGAGCGCTCCCCCACCAACCGCTGGACCCTCCCGCTCATCCTCGTCCTCGCCTTTGCCGCGCGTCTCGTCGCCGTCTCCCAGCCGCCCTTCCTTTCCACCGACATCTACCGCTACGTGTGGGACGGCAAAGTCCAGCTCAACGGCATCAAACCCTTTCGCTACATCCCCGCCGACCCGCACCTCGCCTTCCTGCGCGACGCGCAAATCTACCCGCACATCAACCGCCGCGACTACGCCCACACCATCTACCCGCCCGGCGCGCAGTTCCTCTTCCTCGTTGCCGCCCGCCTCCACGCCTCCGTCGCGTTTCTCAAGCTCACGATGGTCGCCTTCGAGGGCATAACCTGCTGGGCGCTTGTCCGCTGCCTGCTCCTGCTCGGCCAACCGCGCGAGCGCGTCCTGCTCTACGCCTGGCACCCCATCTGCATCTGGGAGATCGCCAGCAGCGGCCACGCGGACGCCGCCGCTCTCCCGCTCCTCGCCCTCTCGATCCTGTTCTGCCTCCGCAACCGCCCCCTCTTCGCCAGCGGATGGCTCGCCGCCGCCACCCTGGTCAAGCTCTACCCCGTCGCGCTGCTCCCCGCCCTCACCCGCCGCCGCGTCCTCGGCCCCGCGCTCGTCTTCGCGGGCGTCCTCGCCGCAGGCTATGCGCCCTACCTTTCCGTAGGCCGCGGCGTCTTCGGCTTCCTCCCCGAGTACGCCAAGGAAGAAGGCATCGAAAGCGGCACCCGCTACTTCCCCCTCGCCTGG
>CAXTVG010000348.1:0-3187 GCA_964247505.1 uncultured Acidobacteriaceae bacterium | reverse complement strand
GGCCTGCGGTCGCAGGCGCCGGGCAGCCCGGACTACAAGCCGCGCTACTTCGGCGACCTTCGCACGCGCGATGCAGCCTATCACCAGGGCACGGTGTGGGCGTGGCTGATGGGGCCATTTGTGGATGCCTGGCTCAAGGCATACCCGGATGACTTTGAAACAGCGCGCGGGTTCGTCAGCGGCTTCGACCGGCACCTGAGCGAGGCCGGCATTGGCACGATCAGTGAGGTATTTGACGCGGACACACCATATACACCGCGCGGCTGCATTTCCCAGGCCTGGAGTGTGGCGGAGGTGCTGCGGCTGACTCTGCTGCTTGAGAGCGGCACGTCGCTCTGACATCGTCGTGCAAGTTCCCACGTCTCGGAATCGAGACGTGGGTTTCCATCTTTTCCCGACACCGCATCTCCGTGTTAGGAGCGAGGCGCAGCTGGCTTTTTCTTTCTCGCGCCTGAAGAAGCAGCTCCTGCCGGCTTCGCGGCCGTGACCGGGGCGGGAGCTCCAGATTCTGCCGGTGCGGCTGCCGCGATTGAGGCTCCGGCTTCCATCGGCATCGCAGCGGCAAGCGGAATAGGCTCGCGCCCGAAGATCCGATCGAGTATCCAATCGGTGAGAATGCGGCTTTGCTGGGCGATCCCCGGCATCTTGGCCAGATACACCGCCCGCCACATAGCCCAGGCGATAAAGCCGGAGAAGTTCATCCCGTAAACCCGCGCCACGCCGGTGCGCCGCCCCACCAGCGCGAGCTCTCCGATGGGCGTGTAGCGGAAGGGCTTGAGCGGCTCGCCCCGCAGGCTGCGCACAATATTTTGCCCGACCAGCTTACCCTCGCGCGTCGCATTCTGGGCGGTGGGCGCGTAGGTTCCCTGGCTGTTTGACTTAGGAATTTCCGCGCAGTCGCCCAGCGCCCACACGCCGGGGTGGTCCGGCACCTGGCAGGATGCGTCGACCGCGAGCCCATGGTGCTTGCCCTTGGCCGCGGGCAGCGGTGCGAGCAACGAGTTTGGCGTGACTCCGGCGGTCCAGATAAGGGTCCGGGCGGAGATGCGCTCAGCGCCCTCGACCTGCACGAAATCAGCGCCTGCACCGGCGATCCGGGCATTCAGCTGAACCTCGACCCCGCGCTCTTTCAGCTTTTGCATCGCAAATGCGGCCAGGTCTGGCGTGACTTCTTCAAGGAGACGTTTGCCGGGATGCACGATCACCGTCCGCACCTCCTCCGGCCGAATCTTCGGCAAACTCAGTACGCTCGAGCGCACCAGGTCGTTGATGGCCGCCATGGTTTCCACCCCGGTGTACCCGCCGCCGCCCACCACAAACGTCAGCAGCTCGCGCCTCTTCGCAGTGTCGTTTTCTACCGCCGCCCGCTCCAGGCATGAAGAAACCTGATTGAAAGAGGCGCTCGCGTCTTCCAAACGCTTCATCGGGATAGAGTTTTCCTCGACGCCGGGCGTGTTGTGGAAGTTTGTGACCGAGCCGAGCGCGATCACAAGGTGGTCGCCGGAGTAGGTCTGTTTGGCGATCCCGAGCCGCGCCGGGCCCGATTCCACCTCCACACTTTTGCCCGCAAGGTCGATCTTTGTGATACGGCCCTGCACAAAGCGGATGCGGTCATGTAGATGCCGCGCGGGGCTTACGATGTGGCTCGGGGCCAGCTCGCCGCCCGCGGCTTCGGTGAGCATGGGCGTGAACAGGAGGTAGTTATCCATATCGATAAGCAGGATTTCGCCATTGTTCCCACCCGGCAGCAGGCGCGCGATCTCCTGCGCCGCGCCGGTCCCGGCAAAGCCGCTGCCCAGAACCAGGAAGCGCTTGCCCTTCCCGAGTTCCGCATTTTGCGTGCGCTGCTCCGCCCGCCTCAGCACGGTCCACACCGCGTAGGTCGCTCCCGCAGCCAGTGCGCCGCGCGCGGCTGATTTCACAATGTTGCTCATTCCGCTCCTCGATTACTGTTCGTGGTAACTGCGCATCAGGCCGCCATCGACCACATAGGTCGAACCGGTAATATATCCGGCTTTTTCCGAAGCGAGAAAAGCAGCAAGATTCGCTACATCTTCCGGCTTGCCCATGCGGTTCAGCGGGATGTTTTTCAGCAGCGCGTCCATTTCGGCCTTGTTGCCCATCATTTTTTCGTTGATTGGCGTTGCAATCGCGCCGGGGGCGATGTTATTGACGGTAATATTCATCGGGCCCAGCTCCACGGCGATGTCACGCATAAACATCCGCAGGCCGCCCTTGCTGATGCAGTAGGTCGAAAAGCCGGGGAAAACCATGTCCTCGTGCACGGAGCTGATATTGACGATGCGTCCCGCTTTCTTCGCCTCCAAAAGCTTTTGCACAAAATACTGGGTCAGGAAAAACGGCCCTTTGAGGTTAACCGCAAGAACCTTGTCGTAATCGGCTTCCTGCACTTCGGTAAACTGCGCTTTTTTCTCCATCCCAGCGTTATTCACCAGGATATCGAGGGCTCCAAAACTGGAGTAGGCTTGGTTCACCAGCTTTTGCGTATCGGCGATTTTGGTCACGTCGGCTTGCACCACGACGCCGTCCGATCCGGCCTTTCTGACCATTTCCAGTGTTTGCTGGGCGCCTTCGGGATGCCCTGCATAGTCGATGATGACCTTCGCGCCTTCTTCGGCAAACTTCTGCGCGATACCCTGGCCGATTCCGGAACTCGACCCTGTCACCAGCGCGACTTTGTTTTCGAGCAAACCCATGAGTGATGTCCTTTGCGGTTCTGTTCTTTCGGCTAGGATGCGGTGGATCGCGTCTGTGGTTTGCGTACGCCTAGTGCTGAGCGAGAAAGCGGTCCAGCGCCGCATTGCACAGCAGCGGCGCATCCTGCTGCACCCAGTGCGAAACGCCGGGCAGAAACTCAATCGTGAGATCGCGGACAAACTCGCCGGTGCCGTCCGTCGTGTACTTGGCAAGGAATTGGTCCTCCTCGCCCCACAGCAGCAAAGTAGGTGTTTCGATGATCGGAAAGCCCTGCCGCAGCTGCCGTCGCAGGCCTCCTCCGCGCAGAAAAGCGCGATACCAGTCGATCATCGCTTTCAGCGCTCCGGGCTGGGCGGCGTTGGCGCGCGTCGCTTCGACGAGCGCACGCGGGAAGCGGTCCGGCGCGCCCGAGCTGCGGAGCATCGACTGGCCTAAGGCGCTCGCCCCGTTGCGCCCGCGCAGCCGCTCC
>CAXTVG010000347.1:272-3191 GCA_964247505.1 uncultured Acidobacteriaceae bacterium | reverse complement strand
TCGTCGCGCAGGGGACCCCGGCCGAGGTGATGGCTGTGCCGGAGTCGCTGACGGGTCGGTATTTGTCGGGCGCAACCGACATCATGCACCGGGCCGAGCCGCGTGCGCTGACGGGCAAGTGGATTACGGTCGAGGGCGCGCGGGCGCACAACTTGCAGGACGTGACGGCGCGCATTCCGCTGGGGGTGATGTCAGTGATTACCGGCGTTTCCGGCTCGGGCAAGAGCACTTTGGTGAACGACACGCTGTACCGGGCGCTCGCGAAGGAGCTGTACGGGTCGCGCGAGGAGCCGGGGCGGTACGCGCGCATCAAGGGGTTCGAGCAGATCGACAAAGCCGTGCGGATCGATCAGTCGCCGATCGGGCGGACGCCGCGGTCGAACCCGGCGACCTATACCGGCGTGTTCACAGCGATCCGCGACCTGTTCGCCATGCTGCCCGAGTCGCGCGAGCGCGGGTACAAGGCGGGGCGCTTCTCGTTCAACGTGGCCGGGGGGCGCTGCGAGGCCTGCCAGGGCGACGGGCAAAAGCGGGTGGAGATGAACTTTCTTCCCGACGTGTATGTGCTGTGCGACATCTGCAATGGGCGGCGCTATAACCAGGAAACGTTGGCGGTGAAATTCAACGGCTATTCCATTGCGGATGTGCTGGATATGTCGATCGCGGACGCGCTGCCGGTGCTCGCAGATATCCCGCAGGTGCGGCAGAAGCTGCAAACGCTGGTGGACGTGTGGCGCGGGTATATCCACCTGGGGCAGGCGGCGACCACGCTTTCGGGCGGCGAGGCGCAGCGGATGAAGCTGGCGCGGGAGCTCTCGAAGCGGCAAACAGGCAAAACGCTGTACCTGCTGGACGAGCCGACCACGGGGCTGCACTTCGACGATGTGCGCAAGCTGCTTGAAGTTCTGCACAAACTGACCGATCTAGGGAATACGGTGCTGATTATCGAGCACAATCTCGACGTGATCCGCAATGCGGACTGGATCCTCGACATGGGGCCGGAGGGCGGCGAGGGGGGTGGCAGCATTGTCGCGGAAGGTACCCCCGCGCAGGTAGCGGCGGTGGCGGCTTCGCACACCGGAGGTTTCCTGAAGCGCTACGTGGCCGCTCATGTGGCTGCCGGGGACGGGAGTATCGAGGCCGCGCCGGCTGTAGTGCAAGCGCCCAAAACGGTCCGGAAAGCGGTCGCGGCAAAAGGGCGCAAACCGGCGAAACCGGCAAAGAAGGAGACGGTGCATTGAGCGCGCTGGAACCGGTGCTGCCCGCGTATCCCGTAGCCGAGCCGGAGCCGGGGATCGTGGCCGTGGGGCCGAATATCGGCCATGCGCTGCTTTTGCTGATACTGGCGGCGGTGCTGGTGTTTGGCAGCCAGTTTGTTTCCCTGCTGGGGGTGCAGCAATTGCACGTTTATGGCCATCAGGGATTCCGCGAACTGGCCGAACTGCTCAAGAACGATGCCCGCTGGCTGATCCCGACCGAGGCGCTGGGCTATGGGCTGGTGGTGCTCGCGGCAATCCCGATCTTTCGCGCGATCTGGCACAGGCCCTTCGGCGTTGGGCTGCACTGGAACGGGCGGCTGGCCGCGCGCTTGTTCGGGCGGCTGGTGGTGCTGGGGCTGCTGTGCGGTTTCGGGATCGGTGTGCTGGGCTCGCACCTGCCCATGCCCAAGGACCCGCCCATCATGGCCGACATGATGCGCTCCCCCGCCGGGGCCTGGATGATGTTTGTGTTCGGCATCACCGGAGCGCCGTTGTTTGAGGAGATGGTGTTTCGCGGCTTTCTTCTGCCGGGGTTTGTGAACGTGTTCCGCTGGTGGTCGCTGCGGGGCGCGTTTCCTGCGCGGGCGGTGCTTTGGCTGGGGGTGCCGGTTTCGGTTTTGCTCACGAGCTTGCCGTTCGCGCTGCTGCATGCCCAGCAGCTTTCGGGCGCGTGGGCGCCGGTGCTGCTGATCGGCGTGGTTTCGCTGGTGCTGTGCATTGTGCGCTTGCGGCTCAACTCGCTGGCCTGCTCGACCGTGGTCCACGCGGCCTACAACTTCACCCTGTTCGCCGGGATTCTGATCCAGACGGGCGGTTTTCGCCATCTGGACCGGCTCGGCCATTAGTTTTGGAGAAAACGCCCGTGACGACGAAACGTGATGCTTTGCTTCACTTGTTGGCCCGTATCTCATTCAAGCTGGGAGATTTCAAGCTGTCGTCCGGCGCGGCGAGCGATTATTACATTGACTGCCGTGTGACAACGCTGCATGCCGAGGGCGCGCGGCTCACGGGACTGGCGCTGCTGGAACTTTTCGACCATCACGGCCTGAAACCGGCGGCGGTGGGTGGCTTGACCATGGGCGCGGACCCTGTGGTCAGCGCGGTCGCGCTCACCAGCGCGCTGCGGGCGCATGAGAGCTCGGCGCACGGGTTGGTGCATGGATTTCTGGTCCGCAAGGGCGAAAAGGCGCACGGGACCAAGCGCCGGATTGAGGGTTTTTTCGAGCCGGACGCCCCGGTGGTCATCGTGGACGATGTGTGTACGACGGGCGGCTCGACGATTGAGGCGATCGAGGCGGCGCGCGCGGCGGGCATGCGTGTGGTCGCCGGGGTTTGCCTGGTGGTTCGGGAACAGAGCGGCCGGGAAGCTGTGGAGCGTGCGCTCGGCGATGCGCCGTTTTTCGCGCTGTTTACCGCGGACGATGTGCGGAAAGCGCATATCGCGCAGATGCCTTTGTAGGGAAGTTCCTATGTCGAGAGCGGTCGTGAGCTTTCGCTCACGACAACCCACGTCTCAAAATCGAGACGTGGGGCACCCGTGTTCCGGCTCGAGCGGGAGCGAGACTCGTTTGACCCTGGGGGAAGGGCCGTCACACTAAAATCATGCGGACACCTGATTCCCGGTATCCGCGCGCCTCGCTCTGGGGGAGGGAGCTTCTAC
>CAXTVG010000347.1:0-262 GCA_964247505.1 uncultured Acidobacteriaceae bacterium | reverse complement strand
GAGCTTTCGCTCACGACAACCCACGTCTCAAAGTCGAGACGTGGGGCACCCGTGTTCAGGCCGAAGGATAGTTACGAACCAGGAAAGAGTTTTCAGATGCAAATCGCGCGGACACCCGGATTTCCGGTATCCGCGCGCCTCGCTCTGGGGGAGGAAGCTCTTACTGGGGCTGGGCCGCGCCGGTGGGTTGGGGCTGCGTAGCGTCGGCGGTGGCCGCCTGGTTGGTGAGCAGCTGGACGTCGACGCTACGCAGCCCCAAACC
>CAXTVG010000346.1:0-3191 GCA_964247505.1 uncultured Acidobacteriaceae bacterium | reverse complement strand
TCGCCCACCGTGACCACGCCGAGGTTCGGCTCAAGCGTGGTGAACGGGTAGTCGGCAATCTTGGGCCGCGCTGCTGAAATGCGGGCGATCAGGGTCGATTTGCCGGCATTTGGGTACCCAACTAGGCCTACATCGGCCAGCAGTTTGAGCTCCAGCCGCAGCGCGCGCTCTTCGCCCTCGAAGCCGAGCTCGTGCTCGCGCGGGGCCTGGTGCGTGGGGGTGGCGAAGTGTTGGTTGCCGCGGCCGCCGCGGCCGCCGTGCGCGACGATGATGCGCTCGTCGGGCGCGCGGAAATCGTGGATCAGCTCGCCGGTTTCGTCGTTAAAAACGGCGGTCCCGACCGGCACTTTGAGGATGACGTCGGCGCCTTCACGGCCGGTGCAGTTGGAGCCCTCGCCGTGGCGGCCGCGCTCGGCCTTGTGCTCGGGGTTGTAGCGGAAGTGCACTAAAGTGTTATGCCGCTGGCTCGACTCCATCACCACATCGCCGCCTCGGCCTCCATCGCCGCCCGAGGGGCCGCCCTTGGGAACAAACTTTTCCCGCCGGAACGCCATGCAACCGTTACCGCCGTCACCGGCCTTTACACGAATTCGCGTTTCATCGATAAACATTTGGCTTTTTCAAGTGTATGCTCAGCTCACTTATCCGTAGTTGAGCGTTTCCACGCTCCTGCCCAAGCGGGAGCAAACGCGAACTGTACCGCGCCCTTCGCCGCGTAGTGAAGGGCTGCTGCGGTCTCGTGTGTTCTTGTTTTGCTTTGTTCTCCGGGCTGCACCTTTGGGAGCCCGCGTTTTGCCGATCCGCCGCACGATCCTTCGCTGCCTGTCCGCGCTGCTGGCTCTCGCCGCGCTCCCTGGTCCCCTTCGCGCGCAAGCGCCCGACCGCGGCGCCATCGAGGGAGTTCTGCTCGATCCCGCAGGCTGGCCCGTTTCGCATGGCACGCTGACCCTCAAAAACACATCCACCGGGGCCCAGTTCACCCAAAGCTCCGACGAAGACGGCGGCTTTCATTTCCTCGCGCTCACGCCCGGAACTTACGATCTGCAGGCCAGCGCGCCCACATTTGCCACCTGGCAGGGAACCGCGCTTGTAACCGTGGGCACACTGACAACTCTCCGCGCGACGCTGCCGCCAGGGCAGGCCAGCGAGGTTGTCCACGTCGCAGACGTTACGCCGGTGCTGGACACGGCCAATCCCGCCGTCAGCACGACCCTTGATTCCGGTGCGGTCCACAACCTGCCCTCGAGCAGCCGGCGGTGGTCCGATTTCGCGCTGCTCACCCCGGGCGTGACCCCCGACGCCGACGCCAATGGCCTGCTTTCCTTTCGCGGCATCGGAGCATTGCTCAACAACAATACGGTTGACGGCGCGGACAACAACCAGGCCTTTTTTTCTGAGGAGCGCGGGCGCACTCTTGTCGCCTATTCCAACTCAGAAGCTGCGGTAGAAGAGTTCCAGGTGAATGCCTCAAACTACGGTGCCGAATATGGCCGCGCTGCAGGGGGGGTCATCAACACAGTGACCCGCAGCGGCGGCAATACGCTCCACGGGCAGCTCTTTTTCTACGACCGCAACAGCGCCTGGGCCGCGCGCAACGCGTTCGCCACCGCAACCACCGTCAGTACCGGCGCGACCGACTCGGCCGCAACAGGGGCGGTGCGCCTCAAAGACACGCTTACCCAGGGCGGCGGTTCGATCGGCGGACCGCTGCGCCGGGACAAGATTTTCGGAATTTT
Organism: uncultured Acidobacteriaceae bacterium; assembly: GCA_964247505.1. GTDB lineage: Bacteria > Acidobacteriota > Terriglobia > Terriglobales > Acidobacteriaceae > EB88. The sequence goes on along the minus strand of CAXTVG010000346.1, from coordinate 1,455 downwards.
CACCTATGACCACTATCACCGCGACTTCCCGGCGATCGCCCGCGCGACGAACCCTCAAAAGCTTTTTGGAACGCCTACGCAGCAGCAGATCCAGACCATGGCTGCGCGGCTGAATGTACTGCCCGCGCAGGCCCTCGCCGAGTACAACGGCGTGCTCACGGGCCTCGCCTCTCTGCTCGGGAACGTCCCGCGCTCGGCGGATGAAACGGTCTACTTCCCCAAGATGGACTGGCAGATGAGCGATCGCAGCCACCTCACCCTGCAGTGGAATCACATGCAATGGGCTTCGCCGAACGGCGTCCAAACCTCACCCACCGCCACTTACGGCAGCAATTCCTTCGGGAACTCAAAGGTAGGTACCGATACGATCATCGGACGCTGGGCATATTTCCTCACGCCCAATCTTCTGAACGAGGCGGTTTTCCAGTACGGGAAGGATCTGGAAACCGAGCAGAGCAATCCGCCTGCGCCCTTCGAGTCAACGCTCGCCAACAACATCTATGGGCGGCCGCCGCAGGTGCAGATTCAGAGCTATGGTTTCCGGTTCGGAAACCCTCCCGTACTTAACCGGGCAGCTTACCCCGACGAGCGGCGCTATGAGCTCACTGATTCGCTCACCGACGTACGCGGGCGCCATACCCTCAAGCTTGGCTACTCGATCGACTTTGTCAACGACTACTCAGACGCGCTTTATAACGGCAATGGCACTTATGTTTACACAAACGTGCTGAACTTCGCGACGGACTATCTATCGCCCGATCACTGCGATAACTCGACGACGGGAGCCGGCATCCTGCCGTGCTACTCGTACTACACGCAAAGCTTCGGGCCGACTACATTTCAGTTCCAGTCCGCGGACTACGCGGGCTTCTTCTCGGATGAGTGGAAAGCGACGCCCAGGCTTACGCTTTCGCTCGGGGTTCGCTACGAGTACGAGCAGCTCCCGAATACGAATAAATCGCTGGTGAACCCAGATATTGTTCAAAGCGCGCGGCTGCCGCACGACAAGAATAATTTTGGGCCTCGCGTGGGCGTAGCTTGGGATCCGATAGGCAGCGGCCATACCGTCCTCCGGGCCGGGTACGGCGTCTACTATGGCCGGATCATCAACTCCACCGCATACTCAGGCCTTACGCAAACAGGTTCGCCCAACGCGCAGCGCTCGTACTACTTCAAGCCGCTCGATACTGGCGCACCGCCCTTTCCGTTCGTGTTTTCCGGCACGCCTTATTTATCGGTGGCGCCATCGGCTGTGTTCTTCGATCCTCGTTTTCAAAACCCGCAGATTCAGCAGGCCGAAATTTCCCTGCAGCAGAAGGTCGACCACAACACCACGATTACTGCTTCAGGTCTTTACTCTGCCGGCCGCGAACTTCCCGATTACATCGATACTAATATCGACCTAAGCTCGGCCCAAACCCTCACGTACACCGTTGTCGATCCGCTGCATCAGGG
>CAXTVG010000345.1:0-3193 GCA_964247505.1 uncultured Acidobacteriaceae bacterium | reverse complement strand
GTGTTGGGGTTCGCGGGCTGGGCATGTTTGCCGCAGCCGGGAAGCAACAGGGCGGAGCCGGCGAGCAGCAGAAGGGAAGCGCGGGAGGATGAAGTGGGCAAGGCGGTGTTCCTCGAAGGAAAAAGTGTGCTGCGGCAGGCGGCAGGCCGTTCCGCGCGGCCTGCCAATTCTACGATGCGCGGGCATGGCTTGGGATGGGGCAGGCGCGCAGGCTATTTTTGATCCGGAGTGGCGGGGAGCACGGCGTAATAGCCGGTCCGGGTTCGCGCCGTGAGCCCAGGTTTATTCAGCTTCACCTGAATGGAGTGGTACGCGGCGACCGGCTCGGGATTGGCCCCGGCAAACCGCAGCGCGTAAAACTCGTTCGCTTCACCGAGGCAGCTCCGGATGGCGCCCGCGATGTCATTGGTGCCGCGCACCGGCCTCCCGCCGCTGTTCACGGCCAGCACCTGCAGTGCCAGATCGCCCGGCAGTGCCTGCGACTCCTTGCGGACAGGTTTCAGGAACTCCTGGTAATAGAACGACCGGAAGCTCGCCGCATCCTGAGCGCCTAGGGGGTCGATGCTGTAGAGAGTGATGTGAGCCTCTCGCAAGGCGGCGGACAGGTCGGCGATGGAGTGGAACAGAGACTGCTGCTCGCGGTTTGTGTAGTTGATTCGCGGACTCGTCAGGTAAGGCCAGCCTGGGCTGACCCAGATCACCAGCTTGTGCCCGGGGCGCTTTCGCTCGTAGTCGGCCAGATTGCTCATTGCATGGAGCGAAACGCCGAGCCGGTCGATCGCCCCGTAAAAGCCCATGGATCGCCGCAGGGTACGCAGGCCGGTTTGCTTCCCGTCCAGGTCCGCGGCCAACACGTTGCCGTCCTGCGAGGCGGACGGGGAGATGGAAATCCCCTGATCCGTGAAGATCGCAAGCGAAACCGGGACCGGGAGCTTGCCGCCATTGGCCTTGAGGAACTTGTCAATTTCCTCGCGTTCGTAGCTTACGTTGGTGAACGCGGTGTTGACCGCGTCGATGACCACAACGGCCTCCGTCGGGGTTTCCCCGGCGGCCGCCGGCGGGCGAAAACCCTCGACTGGCTGGAGCTGCTTCTCGTCGAGGAGGCTGAAGTCGCTCTGTTGAAGCCCGGAAACGGGATTGCCGGCCGAGTCGAGCACGAGCACGTTGAGCTCAATCTGGCTCGAAGCCGAGGCGGGCGGCGGTACGGTCGCGATGGGCGGCAGCGGCCGCTCGTCTTGCGCATGGGCGCAGGGAGCGCACAAAAGAGCTGCCAATGCAGGGAATACAGACAGCTGCCACAGTGTCATGCCAGGCCTCCCCGGCGCATTGCCGGACAACATAACTATAAACTTGAGAGAAATGGCTGCGACCTTGATTCACCCCGGAGACACGCCTCTCGCTGCCGCGGCCACGCTGCCTGCCTTGAACGCGCGCGTGGTGGCTTGCGAGCGGTGCCCGCGGTTACGCGGCTACTGTGAGGGCATCGCGCGCGAAAAACGCCGCGCCTACCGGCACGAGGAGTATTGGGGCAAGCCGGTCCCGAGCTTCGGCGACCCGGACGCGCGGGTGTTGCTGCTGGGCCTGGCGCCGGGCGCGCATGGGTCCAACCGGACAGGGAGACCCTTTACCGGGGACGGCTCGGGCGCGTTTCTATACCCGCTGCTGTGGGAGGCGGGGTTTGCCTCGCAGCCGCATGCGTTGTCGCGCGGTGACGGCATGCGGCTCACCGGGGCGGCTATTACCTCCGTAGTCCGCTGCGCTCCGCCCGATAACAAGCCCAACGCGGAGGAGCTGGCGAACTGCGCGCCTTATCTGGACGAAGAGCTGGCACTGCTGGGTGAGCTCCGCGTGGTGCTGGCGCTGGGCAAAATAGCCTTTGACGGTTATACGGCGTATTTGCGGCGTACCGGGGCGATCGAGCGGCGGAGCGCTTACGTCTTCTCGCACGGGGCCGAGTACCGTTTGCCGGGCGGGGGATGGCTGCTCGGGACTTATCATCCATCGCTGCAAAACACCAACACCGGCCGCCTGACCGCGCCCATGCTGCTGCGGGTGCTCACGCGGGCGAGGGAGCTGGCCGGGCTTGACTGACCTCGGCAGAGCCCGCGCGGTTCGCTTCCGTAATCCGGGAGGCCGCGCATGATTGCGTGGTTTTTGATCGCGCTGCTGGCCGCGCTGCTGGCCGGGTCGCTGCCTTTCTGGCCGTGGAGCCGGAAATGGGGTTTTTTCGGAGCGGGCGGCATCGGCATGGTGCTGCTCCTGGTCCTGGTGCTGCTTTGGCAGCGCGTACTCTAAGCGCGCAAGATTTCACCGGGCATTCGCACGCCGTGTGATCGGCGGGAGTACCCTCAAAGCGAGCCGCGCCGCGCACGTGCGGGTGGCAGAAAGGCAAACCTGGATTGAGCGCCTCAGTTTTTGTGCTGGAAGATGACACCGACATCGCGCGGCTGGTCGAGCACCACCTGCAAGGGGCTGGGTATGCGCCGCGGCTTTTCCCCACGCCGGCCAACCTGATTTCCGAAGCCGAGCGGGCGCGCCCGGCGGTGTTTCTCCTCGACATCATGGTGCCGGGCGGCGATGGGCTGGAGGTTTGCCGGCGCTTGCGGGCCAACGCCCAGCTTTCCACCACGCCGATTATCTTCATGACCGCGAAGGCGAGCGAAAACGACCGGGTTCTGGGACTGGAGCTCGGCGCGGATGACTACATTACCAAGCCGTTTGCCCCGCGGGAGCTGGTGGCGCGGGTCAAGGCGGTGCTGCGCCGGTTTGAGCGCCCGGCCGGCCCGCAGGTAATCCAGTTCGAGGATGTTGCGATCGACGCCGGGGCCATGCAGCTGAGTGTGCGCGGCGAGCTGACCGCGACCACGGCTACTGAGTTCCGTCTGCTGGACTATCTGGCGCGGCATCCGGGAAGGGTGTTCTCGCGCGACCACCTGCTGGATGCGGTGTGGGGCGATGCCCGTTTCGTGACGCCGCGCTCGGTGGATGTTTATGTGCGCCGTATCCGCGAGAAGATTGAGGCCGACCCGGAAAACCCGCGGTATCTCAAAACGGTGCGCGGGGCGGGGTACCGGTTTGAACTGCCGAAGAGCCAGGGTGGAGGGTAAGGGGTAAAGGGTAAAGGGAATAACGAGGCTTGACGCTGCGCCCGTAGTCTCAAACCGTAGAAGCCTGCCCACCCTCCACCCTCTCC
>CAXTVG010000344.1:0-3196 GCA_964247505.1 uncultured Acidobacteriaceae bacterium | reverse complement strand
CCTGCGCGTTCGGCACAATAGCCCCGGACGGGTCGGTGACAGTGCCGTTGATCTGCCCGGTGTCGAGCTGCGCGTAGGCCGCGGGTAGAGTTCCAAGCGCGATTCCGGCCAGCGCGAGCGTGGCGCGGCGGGGAGTGTTGTTGCGGAAGAAGCGAAAAGGCCTCATCTGGGTGGTCCTCCTAAAAAATTGCAGTGTGTGCGCCGCTAAGCCTGGAATGATTTCCGGGCGGCAATGAGAGTGCTGGGTGCTAACAGCGGCAGGCCCGGTTGGAGCCGGGATAGCTCGGGCCTTGTTTCAGCTGTTGGCTGGCTTGCATGGGGGCAAGACTAACACGGAAGTGAGAGCCGGGCCTGTCCGTTGGTCGTTTGGTGATGCCGCGGAAAACTTTGCTTTATGCCCGAGGGCGGCCCCGGGCTTGAGCCTCAGCAAGGAAGGGAGCTACAGCTCGATATTCACCAAACCTTCAGCCGAGCCCGGCGAGGCGGATCGGTTCTGCGGAGCGCGCCAGTGGTCAATATGCGAGATCTGGTGGACGCAGGAGACCGTGCAGTGCGGCGCACAGGTTTTCTCCGTCCGGAACTCACGACGCAGGTCCGCCTTGGTGTACTCGGCGAGGGGTACGCCGGGGTAGCCGCGCTGCTGCGAGCAGTAGTGCACCAGCCCGTTTTCGCACACATACAGGTAGCGCGAACCGGCCCGGCAGCGCCAGTCGTTGGGCTCGGCATTGGCGATCGCTTCCTGAAACTGGTTGAACCGCGAGTAGTTGCGCTTGCGCCAGCCGCGCATCTCGGCCCACACCCGCCGCTCCTCGCCGCCCAGCGGTTTCAGCTGGCCCTCGCTGTCGTGAATGATCCCGATGGTCGAGGTAAACCCGAGCTCGATCGCCCGGCGGCCCACGGTGATCGCGTCCTGCGGATTCTGAATGCCGCCGCCCACCACCGAGTTGATATTGACGTGAAAATCGGCGTATTCGCGCAGCATTTCGAGCTTTTTATCCAGTACTTTCAAGCTTTTTTTGCTGGTCTCGTCCGGCATCACGTTGTCGATCGAGATCTGCATGTGGTCGAGCCCCGCCCGGTTCAGCCGCTCGATCCGCTCCGGCATCAGCAGGTAGCCGTTGGTGATCATCCCAGCGATCGCGCCCTGCTTGCGAATCCGCGCGATCACCTGGTCGAGCTCCGGGTGGGTCAGCGGCTCGCCGCCGGAAATCGTGATGATCGAGGTCCTCAGCCGCCCCAGCGCGTCGATGCGGCCGAGCATCTCGCCGACCGGCACGGGCTCGGAGACTTTGTCGTACTCGTTGCAATACGCGCAGCTCAAGTTGCAAAACCGCGCCGGAACAATCTGCGCCATCACCGGGTGACGCGTTGAAAGGAGCGCATGCCCCACGGCGGCGAGCTCCCGCACACGCCGGGCCACCGCCTTCCAGCGCCGCCGCGCCGGGTGTCTGGGCGCTGGAACGCTGCCTGTTTTGAACGCAACCGCCCCTGCCGCCATGCCATTATTTGAACACATCCGCTACGGCGCGCCCGCCGGGGTTCCGGTCTCCGTCTTGCGCACAAATGCCGCCACATTGTCGTGCAGCTGCCGCAGCGAGTCCTGGTTGAGGTAAACCATGTGACCGGACTGGTACCAGTCGAACTCGACATTGCCCACGAGCTTTGCCGGAATGGGTAGGTGCTCGTCCTCATAGTGCGCCGCCCAGAATGGGGTCGCCAGGTCGTAGTAGCCTCCGTTCACCATCACGCGCAATCCGGGCTGCTGCTTCATCGCGTTGCCCAGGTCGGACAGCACTTCGAGCGAGGTCGGCAGGCTCACATGTTTTCCACTCCGGCTCCAGTCCCATTTGCTGCTTTCGACTTACTTACTACAATCATTGGGAATGAACACCCCGGAAGTGTTTGAGCTGGTTCTGAGGCGTACACCGCGAATGCCTGCAAAGCAGTACTTTTTTCGTATTACCTCATCGTCCAGCAAGGCATGAATGAATGCTCTAAGCTGACTCGGGTGTGCACCTCTAAGGTCCGTATTGGTTATGACCAGAACACCGTTTTGATCTTCGACCTGCGCTTCTTTGGTTCCCGGGTCTTTACTAAAGTCGCTGTTGAGCCCGGAGACGAAATCTCTACGCCTTTCAAGTTCAGCCGCAAGTCTCGCCTGCTTTTCCTTGGCAGTTTCCTTGCAACCTAGCGAGTAATCATTTCCGTGCGTCGTAAGGATTCCATTCTTGACCTCCACTGACTTGAAGCCCATGGCACAGAGCGATTGCCGGTACTTCGCTCCAAACGTATTACTCATAAACCGATCTCGGTCAGACTTCTGCTCGAAAACGCTTGACGTAATAGCTAGCGTGCCATCAAAATCCATCACTCTCGCGTCCACATCGTTCTTTAATAAAAGTAAACGCATCTGCTCAACATATGCGTGCCGGGCAGATGCTTGTGCAGCAATATATGCACGCTGGTCAGCAGATTCTGGTGTGGCAGAGAGCTTGCTTTCTGAGCCGGACGCAATTTTCTGATTCGCTGCGGTTCTTGAGGACGGGCCCGAATTACATGCCACCGTTACACTCAGCACCCCAATCGAAATTACAGTTAAAGCACGACGACTCAGGACTTTGCAAGAGCTAATCACAAGCGCGGAAGCCAGCAGGAACCGGAACAAAAACAGGACGAAGCACATTCGCACGCGAGGGGCCTCCTGGAACGGGTGAGTAACAGCATAGCGCACCCTTTCCCGAATGCCCTTACAGCTTTTTCCGTTTGCCCGGCTGCAGGCTTACCGCGATCTCCTGGTGGTCGCGCAGGATCGCGAGCGGGACGGCGCTGCCCTTGCCCGCGTGGAAGGCGTGCGCCAGGGCGCTTCGTGTCGCCACGGGTTTGTTGCCCGCACGCAGGATTACGTCGCCCGCGCTTAGCCCGGCAAAAGCGGCGGGCGACCCACCGCTGACCGCGGTCACCAGCAGCCCCCCGGGCGCGTGCACGCCGAAAAAAGCCGCCAGCTGCGGAGTAAGCGGGTCCACTTCCAAGCCCGTATAGGAGGAGCCGGGCATCAGCGCGTCGAAGAGCGTGGATGCCATGCCGCGCGCACTTGTCGCCGGTGCCGCGCTGACTGCCGGAGCCTCCGCCCAGCCGAAGCTGTCGTGCGCGGAACTGTTGGACGGTGGGCGCAGGTGCCGGCTCAGGGCGTTTTGGG
>CAXTVG010000343.1:0-3200 GCA_964247505.1 uncultured Acidobacteriaceae bacterium | reverse complement strand
GCCGGGCGCTCCCGGGCGCGCGGGCGCGGCGTGTGGGTGTATGCAGTGGTGATGACGGCAGCAATTGTTTCCACCGCTCCCTTTGCGGTCCCGGTGCTGGCGCCGGCGCGGTTTGAGTGGTTCGAACGGGCTGTGCATTTTGCGCCCATTGAGAGCGAGCAGCACCCGGGCGCGAACTTTCCGGAGTTTTTCGCGGACCATTTGGGCTGGCAGGGATTAGCCGACGCTGTGGGCCGGGTGTACCGTGCGCTGCCGCCCGAGGAACAGCGGGAGACCGGGATCATCGCCGGGAATTATGGCCAGGCGAGCGCGATCAACATTCTCGGGCGGGGGCTGCCGGTGGCGATCAGCGGCCACCAGAATTACTGGCTTTGGGGCCCCGCGGGCTATACAGGCAGGGAGATGCTCGTGGTATCGCCGGAGCCGCTTGCCGCGCTGCTGGTGTATTACAGGTCCTGCAGAGTGGCGGACCACCAGACCAGTCCGTACCAGATGCCTTGGGAGCAGCGGTACATCTATGTGTGCCGGGATCGGTTCAAGCCGTTTACGGCGGGCTGGGATGAGCTGAAGCTCTACCGTTAGGGTGGCTTCCTTTTGGCATGCAACAGCAGAGGCAGTCGTGAGCTATCGCTCACGAGAACCCACGTCTCAAAATCGAGACGTGGGGCACCCGTGATGGTTAGATTGACGACGGTCTTTGTACGGAGCTGAAGGGCAGTCGTGAGCTTTCGCTCGCGAGAACCCACGTCTCAAAATCGAGACATGGGGCACCCGTGTTGGTTCAGGTTTAAGAAAACAGGCTACGAGCGGTTTTGCGCGACTGCTTCGTAGAGCGCGCCGTACTCCGCCGCGGAGCGCACCCAGCTGTAGTTTTGGCGCATGCCGTTGCGCATGAGCTTGTGCCAGCGCTCCCGGTCGTCGAAGCAGCTGAGCGCGCGGTCGATGGCGGCGAGGAACTCACGCCCGTTGTAGCCGTGGAACTTGAAGCCTGTCCCGTCGGCCGGGTCGGGGGTTTCCTCGACCGTGTCATCGAGGCCGCCGGTCGCCCGCACCACCGGGACCGTGCCATAGCGCAGGCTGTAGAGCTGGTTGAGGCCGCTGGGCTCGTAGCGCGAGGGCATCAGGAATATGTCCGCCCCTGCCTCGATTTTGTGAGCCAGGGTGTTGTCGTATTGCACACGCACGGCGAACCGCTCCGGGTAACGCTCGGCGAGGGAGCGGAGCAGGTTTTCGTAGTAGGGCTCGCCGGTACCGAGCGCGACCAGGAACAAGTCGCGCGCGGCGAGCTGTTCGGCGATCTCGGCCAGCAGGTCAAAGCCTTTTTGCGTGGCGAAGCGCGAGACGATACCGAGAATGGGCGTTTCCGCGGGCAGATCGGGGGCGCCAAAGGCATGGAGCAGGTCGCGGCGGCACTCCCCTTTGCCGGCGAGCGAGTCCGGGCTGTAGTGCGCGGCGATGTAGCGGTCGTGCGCGGGGTCCCACTGCTCGTAGTCGACCCCGTTGAGGATGCCGTGGAGATCGGCGGCGCGCTTCTTGAGGGTGCCTTCGAGGGAGTAGCCGAACTCCGGGGTCTGGATTTCCCTGGCGTAGGTCGGGCTTACGGTGGTGAGGGCGTCCGCGTAGGCGATGCCGCCCTTAAGGAAGTTGAAGGTATCGAAGTGCTCCAGCCGGTCCATGCGGTAGACATCCCAGGGCAGCAGCAGCCGCTCAGTGGTTTGCGGGGCAAACCAGCCCTGGTAGCCTGCGTTGTGCACCGTAAACACAACGCCGGCGCGCTCCAGCGCGGGGTCGTTGGAGTACACGGTGCGCAGGTACACGGGCAGCATCGCGGCCTGCCAGTCGTGCGCGTGGAACACATCGGGGACGCCGATCTGCTTGCTCGCTTCAAGCACCGCGCGGCAGAACAGCGCGAACCGCTCCCAGTTATCGGGGTACTCGCCGGTTCCGGTGCCGTACAAGCCTTCGCGGTCGAACAGCGCGGGGCAGTCGATGAACAGAAAGCGCACGCCGTCGCGCATGCCGCCGTCGACCACGGCGGCGAAGCGGTTGTAGGAGCTGAACGGGACCGTGAGGCTCGGGATGAGCACGTTGCGTTTTTTGAGCTGCGCGGCCACCTGGCGGAACAGCGGCAGGTAGACCGTGACCGCGTGCCCCTGGCGGACCAGCTCGGCCGGGAGCGCGCCGATGACGTCGGCAAGGCCGCCGGTCTTGACGAACGGAACACACTCGGAGGCGGCGAAGACGATGTGCATGGGGCTGAGTTCCTCCCTAGGTGTACGGTGGTGCAGTTCCGGTAGATGCGTCCAGGTGCGGCGCGTGGGTCGGCGCTGCCGGGAAAGCGCCCAGAAACCTCGACTAGTCTAAAAGATGCTGCGATCGCGGCTGCTTGGCGGAGGGAAATGGGACGAAAGCAAAAACCGGCGCTGGGACAGAACTTTCTCGCGGACACGGGGGCGCAGAGGCGGATTGTGGACGCGCTGGGGCCCGCAGCGGCGGGGGACGTGGTCGAGATTGGACCCGGCAAGGCGGCGATCACCGGGCTGCTGGCTGAGCGGGCGCGGCGGTTGATTGCCATCGAGGTGGACCCGGCGTTGGCGGCTGCCTTGGGTGCGCGTTTCGGTGATGTCCCCGCGGTTGAGGTGGTCTGCGCCGACGTGCTCTCGGTGGATCTCCGGGCGCTGGCTCGCGCTCCGGGGCGCTCGCTGGCGGTGGTGGGCAATCTGCCGTACTACATCACCTCACCCATTCTCGGGCGGTTATTTGCCTACCAGGAGCGGATTGGCCGGGCGGTGGTGATGGTGCAGCGCGAGGTGGCCCAGCGCATGGCGGCCTCGCCGGGAAGCCGCGACTACGGGCTGCTTTCGGTGCTGTGCCAGGTGCATGCGGGCACGGAGCTCTTGTTTACGCTGCCGCCGGAAGCGTTTCGGCCGCCGCCGGAGGTTTGGTCGGCGGTGGTGCGGATGGAGTTTGCGCCGCGGTGGGAGGAGCTGGGCGTTGCGCCGGAGCCATTTCGGAAGTTTCTTGAGGCGTGCTTTGCGCAGAAGCGCAAAACGCTGGGGAACAATCTGCGCGCGGCCGGGTACACGGCGGCACAGGCTTGCGCCGCGCTCGCAGGGGTCGGCGAGAAGGCGCGGGCCGAAGAGCTCAGCCCGGAGGAGCTTGCGGGGGTGTTTCGCGGGCTCAGCTGATGATTGTGTATT
>CAXTVG010000342.1:0-3205 GCA_964247505.1 uncultured Acidobacteriaceae bacterium | reverse complement strand
ACCCACGTCTGAGCCACCCCAGCGAGCAAAGACCGCTCGCCGGGGGCCCCGGACGCGAGACGTGGGGCACCCGGGTTGCGCAGCTACGATGCGGCGATGGCGCGATACTGTGGGGCAGCCGGGACCGGAAGGGTATGCGGCAGCAAAGGCAAGCGCTCCGGGAGCGAAAAGCCCGCGGACACAGCGTCCGAGTAAAGCATGCGTACGGTTTCGAGCGAAAACGCGGTCAGGTCTTTTCCGAGCAGCGAGAGTTTATTCAGGATGTCCGGGGTTGCCGTGATGATGTGCGTGCCGGACTCTTCGGCGTGGAAGATATTCAGGAGCTCGCGCGAACTGGCCCAGAGCAGCTCGGCTTGGGGGCGTTCGGCGAGGACCTCGACCGCGCGCCGCATCAGCGGTACGGGGTCTACGCCCGTGTCGGCAATTCGGCCGGCAAAGACCGAGACAATCGCGGGCGCGCTGCGATCGAGCGCCGAAGCGACCCGGCCGACCTGCTCCAAAGTCATCAACGCAGTCACGTTCAGTGCGATGCCGTCGCCCGAAAGCCGCCGCACCAGCGGCATGGTCGAGAATCCCTGCGTGTTTGTCACCGGGATCTTGACGTAAACGTTTTTGCCCCAGGACGCGATAAGCCGCGCCTGGCGTTCCATGCCTGCTTCATCGTCCGCGAAGACCTCGAATGAAACGGGGAGGTCGGGAATGGCGGCCAGCACCGCATGCGCAAAGGCCTCAAAATCCTTCACGCCGGCTTTTCGCATGAGAGAAGGATTGGTCGTAAAGCCCTTGATGTAGGGCTTGCTGTACATCTTCAGGAGACTCTCGATATCCGCGGCGTCGCAGAAGAGTTTGACTTGCAAGTCGCTGCTCAGGTTCATGTTTGTGTGGCCTCGAGAAAAGCGCAATTTGGAGAAATCACCAAGCTGTGCTGACTGTAGGGGCGCGCAGGCCGGAACCATGAAGGAATTCCGCAGCGAGCACGTTACGAAAGTCCTCATTCGGGAAAATTATTCTCTGTCCAAGAAAAAGCGCACGTGTATTCTTCTCCCACACACCCTTGGTTTTTAGAAAAAGGCAGGAGCCAGCGCGGGGGACGGTTTTCCCCTTCGGAGGCCGTCGCGTTGCACGCAGGTCCGAACGCGCTGAAGGAGCGTCACGCATTGGCTTTACTTCGTTTTCCTGAACCCGAAGCGGCGGATTCGCGCGGGCGCGGATTTTTCATTGTGGGTGGGGCCGGATTTATCGGCAGCCACTTTGTGGATCACTTGCTCGGGACGCAGCAGCTTGCTGAGCGCGTGACGATCTACGACAACTTCTCGTCCGGGCGCTCCTGGCACTATGAGCAGCACTTGCCGGACGGGCGCTTCCAAGTTGTGCATGCGGATGCAAGTGATTTGAGGCGTTTGACGGCAGCAATGGCCGGGCACGATGTGGTGATCCACCTGGCTTCGAATCCGGATATCGCGCGGGCGGCGACCGAGCCGGAGATTGACTTCTATCAAGGCACTGTTTTGACCAATAACGTGGTCGAGGCGATGCGGCGCTCGGGCGTTGGAAAGCTTTTATATGCATCGGGAAGCGGCGTGTATGGCGAGCCCGGTGAGTTGCCGGTTCGCGAGAGCGATGGGCCGTTTCGCCCGGTTTCGACCTATGGCGCGAGCAAGCTTGCCGGGGAAGCGCTGATTGCGAGCTACTGCGCGATGTTTGATCTGCGGGCTTGCGCGTTCCGGTTCGCGAATGTGGTGGGGCCGCGGCAGACGCACGGGGTCGGCTTCGACTTTTTGCGCAGGCTTACGGCGGACCCGTCGACCTTGCGGATTTTGGGGGATGGGCAGCAGAGTAAGTCCTATATTCACGTGCTGGATGTGGTTGCGGCGGTGCTGCTGGCGCTGGACCGGAGCGCGGCGCCGTTTGAGGCGTTCAATGTGTCTACGCTCGACGCCATCACCGTTGCGGAAATCGCGGATGAGGCGGTGGGGTGCCTTGGGCTGAAGCACAAGCCGGTGTACGCGTTTACGGGCGGCGCGCGCGGCTGGAAGGGCGATGTGCCGGTGATTCGGCTGAACAGCGAGCGGATCCGGGCGCTGGGATGGGCCTCGCGCTGGACCAGCCGGGAGGCAATCCGGGCAGCGCTGGACGCGATGCGGGTGGAAGAGCGGGTGCTGCATGGCTGAGGCGGAAAGGCCCGCGCTGGCGCTGCTGGCCGGAGGGCTTGCAACGCGCATGCGTCCGGCGACGCTGGGGACGGCAAAGTCGATGCTGCCAGTCGCGGGGGAACCGTTCTTGAGTCATCAGCTGCGGATGCTGGCAGGGCAGGGTGTGCGCGAGGTGGTTGTTTGCTGCGGACATTTAGAGGAGCAGCTGCGGGCGTATGCGGGCGATGGAGCGCGGTGGGGTTTGCGGGTGCGCTACTCGCCGGATGGGCCCGCGCCGCTGGGTACGGGGGGCGCAGTGCGCAGGGCGCTCCCGCTGCTGGGCAAGCGATTCATGGTGATGTACGGCGACAGCTATCTGCCCACGAATTACGGGGCTGTTTGGGAGGCGTTTGCGCGGTCTGACGCGGATGGGCTGATGACCGTGTACCCGAACGCGGACCGTTGGGACGCAAGCAATGTTCAGTTTGAGCAAGGCCGGATTGTGAATTACAGCAAAGCGGAAAGGTCGCCGTTGATGCGGCACATCGACTATGGATTGAGCTGTTTTCAGGCGCAAGCGTTTGCGCAGTGGCCGGAAGGGGCGCGGTTTGACCTTGCGGAGGTTGCGGCAAATTTGCTGGATCGCGGCAGCCTCGCAGGTTTTGAGGTGCGGGAGCGGTTTTACGAGATCGGCTCGCCGGCGGGGTGGGCGGAAACCGAGGCCCTGCTGCAGGCGCGGGAAACTCCCAGAGCCGGAGGGTACGCATGATTATCGCGAAAACGCCGCTGCGCATTTCGCTCGGGGGCGGCGGGACGGATTTGCCTTCGTATTACCGCGAGTTTGGCGGCTTTGTGATCTCGGCGGCCATTAACAAGTACGTGTACATCACGGCGAACCGGTCGTTTTTTCCGGGGTATTTCCTGAAGTATTCAGAGATGGAGCATGCGCTTACTCGCGACGCCATTCGGCACAAGATTTTTCGCGAGGCGCTCGAAGTGCACGGCATTGAGGATCATATTGAGTTGACCAGCGTTGCGGATGTGCCGGCGGGGACGGGGATGGGGTCTTCGGG
>CAXTVG010000341.1:0-3206 GCA_964247505.1 uncultured Acidobacteriaceae bacterium | reverse complement strand
GCCAACCAGCCTGCCGCCGGTGCTGCCGGCCAGGCAGCTGCCCAGCCGGCAGCCGCTCCCAGCCAGATCACCATTAAGGATCCGGCCGAGTACAACGCCTACACCAACGCAGTGGGGCAAAGCTCGCCTGCCGCGAAGGCCGCCGCCATTGAGCAGTTTCTGCAGCAGTACCCCAATTCGGTGGTGAAGCAGGAAATGCTGGAGCAGTTGGTTGGCGCCTACCAACAGGCGAACGACACGCCCAAGACGGTGGACGCGGCGCGGCGCCTGCTGCAGGTGGACCCGACCAACCTGCGCGCCCTGACCTTTATTGTGTACGTCGAAAAGCAACAGGCCCAGGCGGCCAATCCGCCGGACCAGAGCAAGCTGGACGACGCGGCCAGCCTGGCGAACAAAGGCCTGTCCGCGCCTAAGCCCGCGGCCATGAACGACGCCGACTACACCAAGCTCAAAAACCTGGCCACGCCAATTTTTGAAAGCGCGATTGCCGCCGATGACACAGCGAAGAAGGATTCCAAGGGCGCAAACGATGCATATCAGGCGGAGCTGAAGGCCTACACCGACCCCACCCAGACCCAGACCGGTCCGGGCCTGCTGGATACCTACCTCTTGGGCCAGGCTTATTTGCAGGAAACCCCGCCCGATCAGGTGAATGCGATATGGTACCTGACCCGCGCCGCGCAGTTCGCGCAGGGGCCCTCGCAGGCACAGATCGAGCAGGCAGCCGAGTATTGGTACAAAAAGTACCACGGGGGCATGGACGGCTTCGACCAGATCAAGACCCTGGCCCAGGCCAACCTTATGCCGCCGGCCGACTACAAGCCCGTACCCGCGCCGCCGCCGCCCTCGCCCGCCGAGCTCGCGCACAATGCCGTGACCAGCACGCCCGACCTGAAGACCTTGTCGCTTTCGGATAAGGAGTTTGTGCTGTCGAACGGCTCCCCGGAGGATGCGGGGAAGGTTTGGGACACGTTGAAAGGCCAAACCTTCGAGATCCCTGGCAAGGTCGTAACCGCGACCGCGGATTCGGTGCAGATGGCCGTATCGCAGGACGCGCAGCAGTCAAACAAGGCCGACTTCACCATCAACATGAAGGAGCCGCTCAAAACGGTTCCGGCGGTGGGCGCGGATGTGAAGTATGTGGGCACGTTTGACTCCTACACCCAGAACCCGGCGATGATCGTGCTGAAGGATGGCGGCCTCAAAGCCACCGTTCCGGCGCGGAGGGCAGCACCCCGGCGCCGCGCCACAAGCTAGCGATCGAGTTCCAATTCGGGAAGAGCAAAGATTGGCGGCTGCAATGGCCGCCTTTTTTTGTGTGCGCGGGTGGTACAGTAAGAGGCGCATGAGAGCTTCGCGATGGATTTCCGCCGTGCTTGGGTCGGTTCTGCTCTTAGGAGCGGGGCTGCGAGGGTACGCCCAGCAGCCGGAAGTTCCTGCCCAGCAAGCGCCGAAAAGCGATGAACCCCACCACGGCGCGCGGCCCTCGGAACCTGGAACAGGGTCGACGCAGGTCAAGCCCGCAAGCAAAGCCCCTGAGCCTGTGCAAGCTCCAAATGTGCGCCTCGACTCCAAGCCTCATACAGACATCGATTACACCGTGGACTCGTCAAAAACGCCCCCGGACTTGGGGCTAGGCGCGACCCCGAAGCTCGACCTGGGGCATGACATCCTGCCCGTGACGCCGCCTGGGATGCTCTCTCGCGGCGTTCCCGGAAATCCCAGAATGGTCTATTTTGCGCTGCCGCATCGCTCGGGAAACGGGATTACGCCCGAAGACCGCGCCACCATCGACGCGCGACAGAGTGACCTGGTGCGCGCCGCCGCGTTTCACGGATTCGACCTTCACCAATCCGGCTGGATGTACCAGCAGGGCGTGTGCCCGGCAATGCAGCCGGATGCCGAGCAGGTGGTGGGCGTGCCCCCTGCCGGCGACGGCTCCATTCTCCTCCACTTAATCCGCGAGGAGGGCGAGGGAAGGGCATCGGCGTTCACCGCCCTGGTGCCTCGAGATCCGGTGCTCCCGGTGCGCGCCGTCGCGGTCGCGCACCGGAGCGTGGAAAGCGGCCGCGCGCTGTTAACCGCAAATACCAGCGGGGGAGTGGTCACCCAAGCGCTGCCGCCCGCGACACTGTACGCCAATATGGAACCCGTAAAGGGCTGGATTGCCGCCTCTGCCTGCATCGCGGAGATAGGCGGCGCGTACCCGCATATCCCGAACGAGACCTTTCTGAGTGAAGATATTCTGACCGCGCCCACGCCGTTGATCCGGCTGCTCCTGAACGGCGAGCGCAAGGTGACCTTTACGGACCGGATTGATGAAAAACACTATGTAGTCTGGGACCAGCATGTGTCGAATCACGGCCGCATGCTCGACGCCCAGCACGAAACAGTCCGGATCGTCGCCAGACCTGTAACGAACCCGCCCGCACCGAAGCCGCGCATGATTGCCAACATCCCTGAGCCAAAAACCCGGATTACGCCGGAGCCGCCCAGTCCGATTTCAGGAAATAAACAGTAATCCTTTTCACAAGTTACCCGTATTCTTTCAGCTAATACCGTTCTGATTCCGGCATCCTACCCCGTAGTTGCAATTTTCCTCGGGAGAAAGCGTATGGCGGGCGTTGAGGCATGGCTAGTAATCGGCACAATCGGGATGTTCATCGGGTGGGTGGCGTTGTATTTTCCCCTGGCGCGCAATCGGGCGGAAGGCCAGGAAGCTGATCTGATGGCGCACTTCTATGTGCCGCTCATCGCTTTCACGCTTTATCTCCTTATGGCTCTCGGCGGCGGCGTTTTAACCACCGCATCGGGACGCCTCTTCTACTACGGGCGTTATATTGACTGGAGCTTCACGACTCCGCTTCTGCTGTTCAGCCTCGTCAGCTCGGGAATGCACGGCACCGGCATCAAGCGCCCGGCACTATTGGTAGGGCTCTTGGCCGCTGACCTATACATGATCGTCACTGGCTTTGTCGCGGGCCTGTCTGACAACCCAAATATGAAGTGGAGCTTTTACATCTGCAGCTGGTTCGGATTTATCGCGATCTACGCGCTGCTGTTCGGGTCGTATAAGAAGCTGACTGCGACCGCACCCCAAGGTGCGGACTACCGTAAGAAAGCAACTTTGCTCTTCGGACTTTGGTTCGCCTATCCCATCGTCTTTTTGCTGGGGCAGGAAGGTTTGCGTGTTTGGGGCTACACCG
>CAXTVG010000340.1:0-3213 GCA_964247505.1 uncultured Acidobacteriaceae bacterium | reverse complement strand
AGCCACCACAACGTCGGCGGGCTGCCCGAAACCATGCGCCTGAAACTCATCGAACCGTTGCGCGACCTGTTCAAGGACGAGGTGCGCCGCGTGGGCCGTGATCTTGGAATGCCGGAGGACATCCTGGGCCGCCAGCCGTTTCCCGGACCCGGGCTGGCCGTGCGTATTCTGGGCGAGGTCACGCCGGAGCGGGTCGCGATCCTGCAGGACGCGGACGAGATCGTGGTGGACGAGATCAAGCGGGCGGGGCTGTATCGCGAGATCTGGCAGGCCTTCGCAGTGCTTTTGCCGGTGCAGAGCGTGGGCGTGATGGGCGACCAGCGCACCTATGCGAATGCCTGCGCGATTCGCGCGGTGACGTCGGAAGACGGCATGACGGCGGACTGGGCGCAGGTTCCGTACGAGGTGCTGGCCCGCATTTCCAACCGCATTGTGAACGAGGTGCGGGGCATCAATCGCGTGGTGTATGACATTACTTCCAAGCCGCCCGGCACGATCGAGTGGGAGTAGCACGCATCCTACGCTGTGATCTTGCAGCACAGGACGGTTATGGCGCAACGGATTGAAGATTACGGGGTGATCGGCGACCTGGAAACAGCGGCGCTGGTGGGCAAGAACGGCTCGATCGATTGGCTTTGCTGGCCCAACTTTGCCTCGGACGCGTGTTTCGCGGCGATTCTGGGCGATGAAGGCAATGGGAGGTGGTCGATCGCACCGGCGCAGCCCAGGGAAGGCGAGGACGCGTGGGAAGCGACCTGGCGCTACCTGCCGCAAACCCTGGTGCTGGAAACGAAATGGACCCGCGGCGAGGACGTGGTGCTGGTCACGGATTTTATGCCGTCGCGCGGCAGCCATTCCTATATCGCGCGCAAAATCGAGTGCCTGGCGGGCGAGGCGGCGATGCGCATGGAGCTGACGCTGCGCTTCGACTACGGCCGGTCCGTTCCCTGGGTCACGCGCGAGGAGCATGCCGTGCGGGCCATCGCGGGGCCGCACATGGTGCTGCTGCGGACGGGCCTTGAAACCCATGGCGAGGGCGAGAAGACTGTGAGCAACTTCACGGTGAGCGACGGGGAATACGTCTGGCTGACGCTTTCCTATGCGCGCTCCGCGCAAGCGGAGCCGCCGGTGATCGACCCGGATGCGGAGCTCGAGGAGGCGAAACGGTACTGGGCGGAGTGGGCCGCGAAGTGCACGGACGCCGGTCCGTACACAAAAGCGGTGCAGCGCTCGCTGATTACGCTGAAAGCGCTGACCTACCGGCCGACCGGGGGCGTGGTGGCAGCGGTGACGACCTCGCTGCCGGAGGCGCTGGGCGGCCCGCGCAACTGGGATTACCGGTACTGCTGGCTGCGCGACTCGACGTTTACGCTGCTGGCGCTGATGAACGGCGGCTTCTTCAAGGAGGCCGAGGCCTGGCAGGATTGGCTGCTGCGGGCCATCGCCGGCAGCCCGGACCAGGTGCAGATCATGTACGGGATCGCAGGCGAGCGGCACCTGATGGAGTGGGAGGTGCCGTGGCTTGCGGGTTACGAGAACTCAAAGCCGGTGCGCATCGGCAACGCGGCGGCGGAGCAGCTGCAGCTGGACATTTATGGCGAGGTGATGGACGCGTTTTTTCACGCGCTGGCGGAGGTAAAAACACCCCGTCGGGTCGACCTGCACCTGCAGCACCTGCTAATTGAGCACCTGCTGACCGTGTGGAAGCAGCCGGACCAGGGGATATGGGAAACGCGCAGCGGCGCGCAGCAGTTTACCTATTCGAAGATGATGGTGTGGGTGGCGCTGGACCGGGCCATCGCAATCGCGGAGCACACGGGCAGCGACGCGCCGTTGGAGGACTGGCGCAAGGTGCGGGACGAGGTGCATGCAGAGGTTTGCAAGAAGGGCTACAACAAAAAGCTCGGCGCGTTTACCCAGGTGTTCGGGGGCGATACGCTGGACTCTTCGCTGCTGCTGATGCCGCAGGTCGGCTTTTTGCCCGCATCCGACCCGCGGGTGAAGAGCACGATTGAAGCGATCGAAAAGGGGCTGATGCGCGACGGCCTGCTGCTGCGCTATGACACGAGCAAGGCGCACGACGGGCTGCCCTCGGGGGAGGGGGCGTTTCTGGCGTGTTCGTTCTGGATGGTGAGCTGCCTGAAGATGATCGGGCGGGAAGCCGACGCGCGCAAACTGCTGGACCGGCTGCTTTCGCTGCGGAACGACCTGGGCTTGCTTGCGGAGGAATATGACACGGGGAAAGCGCGGCAGGTTGGGAACTTCCCGCAGGCGTTCTCGCACATCGCCATGATCAACGCGATCTTCGACATTGAGTGCGGCGAGCAGCAGTTGCGCGCGCGGCACCATCGGCGAACCCGGGTATCTCAGGCCGCTGTCGCGATCGCGAAACCCGCGCCGAGCACCCCGGAGCTGGACCCTCACCCCTCGAACATCCTGCACACGGGAAAGCAAGCCGCGGAGGCCGGGCCCGGCGGAAAAACGGCATCTACACAGCAGGGAACATAGGAACGGGGAAAGCATGCACACGTTTAGGGTTTGGGCGCCGAAGGCAGAGTCGGCCGCGGTAAAGATCGGTGGAGAAAAGCACCCGATGGGCCAGGATGAGGGCGGCTGGTGGAGCGCGGCCGTTGCGGAAGCGGGGCCGGGAACGGACTACTGGTTTTTGTTGAACGGGGACGAGCAGCAATTGCCCGACCCGCGCTCGGCGTTTCAGCCGGAGGGGGTGAATGGGCCGTCGCGTGTGGTGGACCATGGGGCGTTTGCGTGGACGGATGGGGAGTTCCACGCGAAGGCGTACCAGAGCGCGATTGTGTACGAGCTGCACATCGGCACCTTTACGCCGGAGGGCGACTGCGACGCGGCTATGGGCAAGCTGGACTATCTGGCGGAGCTGGGCGTGACGCATATCGAACTGCTGCCTTTCGCGCAGTTTCCGGGCAAGAACGGGTGGGGGTATGACGGCGTGGACCTATTCGCGCCGCAGAACTCGTATGGCGGCCCGGATGGGCTGAAGCGTCTGGTGAACGCGGCGCACGGCAAGGGCCTGGGCGTGATTATGGACGTGGTCTATAACCACTTCGGGCCGGCGGGAAACTATGTCAGCAAGTTTGGGCCGTACATGACCGGCGAGCACAAAACACCCTGGGGCGATGCGGTGAACTTTGAGACTGCGGGCTCGTACGAGGTGCGGCGGTTCTTCTGCGACAACGC
>CAXTVG010000339.1:0-3227 GCA_964247505.1 uncultured Acidobacteriaceae bacterium | reverse complement strand
CTGCCGCAGCTGACGATCATGGACGCAGCGGCGCGGATTGACCTGCCGGGTTCGCCCTATCACGGGCTGGACCGCTACGCGGCGCGGGAGCGGATTGTTGCGGACCTGAGCGAGGCGGGGCTGCTGGTCGAGGTCAAGGACCACCCGATGTCCATCGGGCTTTCGCAGCGGACGGGGGCCGTCATTGAGCCGCGGCTTTCGACGCAGTGGTTTTTGAGCATCGCGCCGCTGGCGGAAAAGGCGATCGCGGCGGTCGAGGAAGGCCACATCCGGTTTACGCCCGACCAGTACCGCAAAACGTACATGGAGTGGATGCGGAACATTCACGACTGGTGCCTTTCGCGGCAGCTGTGGTGGGGGCATCGGATTCCGGCGTGGTTCTGCGCGGCTTGCGGCGAGGCGACGGTGGCGCAGGAAACGCCCTCGGCCTGCGCGCACTGCGGGGGCGCGGCGCTGACGCAGGAAACCGACGTGCTGGACACCTGGTTTTCCTCGGGGCTGCTGCCGTTTACGGTCTTCGGGTGGCCGGACAAAACGCCCGATTTAGCAGCGTTTTATCCCACTTCCCTGCTGGTCACGGGCTTCGACATCCTGTTTTTCTGGGTGGCGCGGATGGTGATGTTCGGGTGCTGGTTCATGGGAGCCCCGGAGGAAGGGCGGTCGCTTGCGGAGTCCGTGCCGTTTCGCGAGGTGTACATCCACGCGCTGGTCCGCGACGCCGAGCGGCAGAAGATGTCGAAAACCAAGGGCAACGTGATCGACCCGATCGCGATTGTGAAGCAGTACGGGACGGACGCGGTGCGGTTCACGCTGGCTTCAATGGCTTCGCCGGGGACCGATATTGCTTTCAATGAGCAGCGGACAGAGGGGTACCGGGCGTTCGCGAACAAGATATGGAACGCGGCGCGATTTATTGGAATGCAAGTAAGCCGCGCCTCCGAAGCGGGCATTACCGTTGACTTAGCAACGCTGCATACCGGGGAACAAGCCGAGACTCGCGAGGGGCGTTATATACGCTCGCAGCTAGGGGCTTTCGCGAGCAGCCCACTTAGCAAGCAGCCGATCGAAGTGAACGGAGAAGAGTTTACATCCGGCGTTAGGCAGTCCTTGGAAAACTACCGTTTCGATAACGCCGCGAACCTGGTTTATTCGTACTTCTGGACAGACTTTTGCGACTTCTATCTGGAAGCGGTCAAGATAAGGCTCGAAGCGCTTCTCGAAGCAGACAAACAGGAAGCAGAAAAGTCCTTACGAACACTGATTGCAACATTTGAGGGCTCGCTCCGGCTGCTATCGCCGTTTATGCCTTTTATCACGGAAGAGCTTTGGCATAACCTTTACGATGGCGCGCCCCCGTGTAAGTCGATCGCCCTGGCGGAGTACCCGGCAGATAAAGAACCATTCCAGGTCCAGCCCGGTGTGGTCGGTGAAGTGACTGATGTTCAGGAGTTTGTTTCAACCGTACTGTCGATTCGTAAAGAGCGCGGGGTGGAAGAGAAGAAGCGGGTTCCAGTCCTGGTGCGGACTTCGGACAAGTTCGCGAAGGTGCTGCAAGAAGAAACCGCCTTTGTCGAGCGCCGGGGACGCGTTTCAGCCCTCACCTTTGTACAGCATGAGTTGCAAGGCACAGGAACACGATCGACACCCCTGTTCGACGTACAGGTGGTGTACGAAAAGCAGGTCGACGCCGCCGCGGAAACAGAGCGGCTCACGAAAGAGCTGGCGCGGCTGGAGAAAGAGCAGGCGACCAAACAGACGCAGCTTGCAAACGAGGCTTTTCTTGCCAAAGCACCGGCGCACGTGGTGGAAGAGATGCGCCGGCGCGCCGCGGAACTGGTGGAGTTGATCGCAAAAGCGCGGTCCGGGCTGGACGCGCTTGAGCTCGGCGGGAGCTAAACTGGAGCCATGAACGATCCCGAAAACGTCGGCAGGGCGCTTGGGGATTTGCTCGCGCCGGAGCTGCGCGGCATTGCCGCCAAACTGGACTCCATCCACAAGCGCCTTGACGCAATGGACGGCGACATAAACAGCGTCCGCAACGAGGTTTCTGCGATGGAGGCGCGCATGGCCGCTGCCATCGAGAACGCCAAGCGTGAGATTGCCTTAGTCATCCGGATCGCGGCTGCGGAACAGCGCCATGCCATGCTGCTGCGAAAAATCAGCGAGCTCGAACACAAGTCACACCGGTAGGGACGGCTGATCGCAATGGACTGGAAATCACGGCGGATCGACGCGATAGTGGAGCAGGCGCTGGCCGAGGACAAGGCCACCGACGACCAAACCACGCTGATGACGATCGACCCCGCGCTGCGCGGGACGGGCACGGTGGTTGCGAAGCAGGACTGCGTGGTCGCGGGCCTGGGGGTGATCCCGCGGGTGCTTGGGGCGTTCGCGCGGATGGAAGGGCGCAGCGAAGCAAACTTCGACGTAGTGAGCCACCCGGAGATGTTTGACGGGGTGCGCGTGCGGAAAGGGCAGCCGCTCGCGGTCGTTCGCACCAGCGCGCGCACACTGCTCTCGACCGAGCGCGTGGTCCTGAACCTATTGCAGAGGATGAGCGGGATAGCGACCGCGACGCGGCGCTACGCGGACGCGGTCGCCGGGACGGGCGCGACGGTGATCGACACGCGCAAGACCGTGCCGGGTTTGCGGGTGCTGGACAAGTACGCGGTGACCTGCGGGGGCGGCGAGAACCATCGTTTGGACCTTTCGGACGGAATCCTGATCAAGAACAACCACATCGCGCTGGGCGGCGGCATCGCGCTTGTGCTCAAGAACGCACACGAGCGGCGGCGGCCCGGGCAGGTCATCGACATTGAGGTGCGCACGTTCGCCGAGCTCGACGAAGCGCTCGCGCACGGGGCGGAGTCGCTGCTGGTGGACAATATGACGCCCGAGGAGGTCGGGCGGGCGGTCGCGGTGGTGCGCGCGAGCGGGCGTCCGGTGCCGGTGGAGGCTTCGGGCGGGATCGACATCGCGACGGTGCGGGCCTACGCGGAAGCCGGCCCGAACTACATCTCAGTGGGCGCGCTGACGCACTCGGCGGTAGCGGCGGACATCAGCATGCGGATCGTGGCGGCCCGGGGTTGAGCGATCTTTTTGATTTCGCGGCGCTGGAGAAGGCGCTTGCAGGGACGCCGTTCGCGGGGCGCGTGGAGCACTTCGCGGAGATCGGCTCGACCAACACCCACGCCATGCAGGCAGGGGCCGAGGGCGCGGCGCACGGC
>CAXTVG010000338.1:0-3228 GCA_964247505.1 uncultured Acidobacteriaceae bacterium | reverse complement strand
AGCCTCCCGGCACGGGGGCACCGCCAGCCGCCGCCATGTGCAGCCATACCAGCTGCAGCCCAAACCCAACCCCGGCAATCACACTGAACGCTAGAGCCCGCCGCCCCGGAGCCGCGCCGGCTGCGGGCGGAGCGTACGCAATGAGCACAATCGCCAGCGCGGCCACTCCAAAGCCAGCCAACTGAATCGAAGCGGGCGCGCCCTGCGTCCGGATTCCCAGCGCCACCGGCAGCACCGCCGTCAGCAGCCCCGCGAGCGCCGCGGGCAATCCCATCGCTCCCAGCGCCAGCGCCTCGTAAAAGAGCATCAGCGCCGCCCCGCCCGCGACGCCGGAAAGAACTCCGCCCGCAAGCGCCCACCCGGACAGGTGCGCGGGCATCGCCAGCGAAGCCGCCGCGAGCAGCACAAGGCTTATCCCGTGCGCGATCAGCACCACCCGGCTCGGGCTGGCCCGGCGCGTCGCCAAGCCGCCGGCAAAATCCGCCGCGCCCCAGCTCACGGCCGCCGCTAGTCCAAGCGGCACTGAAAGAGACATCAAAAGCTAAGACCCCCTGCGCGGGAGGCGGTCACTTCGTGACATGTTTTGGTTGTGGTTCGAACGCGATCTATGCGGCCCTCCCGCTGGTCGGGGCGAATTATCTGGGACATTTCCTCGTTGATAGGGGGGCCGAAACACGGGTGCCCCACGTCTCGCGTTTGAGACGTGGGTCCGGATGCGACAAAACTCAACCGCAACCCCTCGGGAGCGCCACAACAACCACAAAGACCCGCCCCGAAGGGGCCGCCAGCCGCGCAGGCGGTTTTGGGCTCTTACCGCGTCCCCGTCCCGCTTTCATGCGCCGAAGGGTAATACCCATCCTTCGCGATAATATCCAGGTTCGGCACCCCTTCCACCCGCACCTCGATGGTGTGGAACCGGGTCGCCAGTGTGTTCGCGTGGCTCAGGTAGCCCAACGTGTACTGGTCCCGCACTCCGTTCGTAATCTTCGCAAACGATTGCTGCATTCCGTTCTCCGACACCTCGGACTCGAACGTCCCCCCTGTCGCCATCGCATACTTCGGCAGCAGGTTATCGCGCATCGTCGGCAGCAGCGGCAGGTGAAACTTGTCCAGGTAACCCTGGCGCCAGATCGCCGAGGCGCCCACGAGCGTTCCATACACCGAAATATTGTTGGTCAGCAGGAAGCGCACCACTTCCTTGTAGGAAGCCTTGGACCCCTGCTCCTTGCCGTCGGAGATGATGTACAGGATTTTGCGCCGCCCCCGAGGCTGCTTGGCCACCACTTCGGCCGCTGCGAGAATCGCGTCATTCAGCGGGTGGTACTCCTTAGGGATAATCGCATTGCCCACGTCCAGCCCATGGTGCGGGCTGGTGTTGGGGTCGATCTGCTTGTTGTTGATGACGATCCCGTCATCCATGGGGCCGCCCGGCGCGACCACGCCCATATCCCGCCCCGGCGCCTTGGCCTCGCTCAGCGCCACATTCAACCGCGCGCCCTGGGCTCCGGTGAAATCCGTAATCATTCGCGGCGAGCTGTTATACCCAAAGACCGCCACCGCGTCCGAAGGCGTAAATGCCCCCGTTACCGCCGCAAGGCTCTCGTTCACACGGTTCATCACGTCCGCCGGCAGGCTCTGGTCGACGACGAAACCCACGGAAAGCGGGTAGGGGTCGGTCGTGAAATAGACAATCCTCTGCCGCACCCCGTCCTCGAACACCCGGAACTGCCGCCAGTCGAGCGACGGCACTTGTGCGCCCTTTTTATCGCGCACCGTTACCGGCACAATCACTTCGTTTACCGGAATCACAATGGTCGCCGTGGGACCCTGGCCCCGTGCGGGAATGTCGGGCATTTCCTGCTGCGCGGGTGTCGGTCCTTGCGGCGCGACGCTCTCGTCCGGCGTCGCCGAAGAAGACGAGCCCTGCGGCGCGGCGGCTGCGTTCGACGGCTGCGCCGCGGCTGTGGTGCCCGCGCCCGGCTTTACGTCCTGCGTCAGCCCGCTAAGCCCGTTCGCGCTCCCGCCCTGCGGCGACGGCGCGTCTGGAATACACTGCTGCCCCCGCGCGGGAAGCAACCCGAGCGACAAAACCAAAAACCCCACCCATCCACCGTGCTTCACTGTGTGTTTCTCCTCAAAAATGCGACAGAACAGCAACCTATATAGATGCTTTGACGCAGCCCTTTGCCCAAACGTTCAGGCGCATCCCGTAGCTTACCAGAGCGGCCCAAACTCGCTGCGTAGACACGCGCGCCTTTCCCGTGGCAAGGTGGCTAGGTTGCTTCCGCGCCAGAACAGAGCCTCCTATGCCCATTTGGACCCGCCGCCGCTTTCTCCAAGCTTCCGCTGTAACCGCCGCCGCCGCTGCCCTGCCCGCGCCCTCGGCCCGCGCCAACCCTTTCGGACTCCCGCTCGGCCTCCAGCTTTACTCGGTCCGCGACCAGCTCAAGGCCGACTACCCCGGCACCTTGAAGCAGGTCGCCGGTCTGGGTTATCGCGAGGTCGAAGCCGCCGGTTTCTTTAATCTCCCGCCGGCCCAGGTCAAGGCCGATATGGCTGCTGCCGGCCTGCGCTGCGTCTCCGCCCACTACCCCGCCTCGCAGCTTACCCAATACCTCGACGCCATCCTCGACTTCCACAAGCAGTTCGGCACCGCGAAGTACATCATCTGCGCCTTCCCCGGCTTCCCGCCCGGCAACGACGCCGCGACACGCCCGCACCACCAGCAGCTCGACGCCTTTACGCTCGACGTTTGGAAGTGGAATGCCGGGCAGTTCAATACCTGGGGCAAAAAGGTCAAGGAGGCGGGCTTCCAGTTCGGTTATCACAACCACACCATGGAGTTCAAACCGCAAAACGGTACGGTTCCGTACGACCTGCTGCTCAAAGAAACCGACCCGGCGCTGGTCACTATGGAGCTCGACTGCGGCTGGGTCACGGTTGGCGGCGGCAGCCCCGAGCACTATCTCAGCACCTACCCCAACCGCATCAAGATGCTGCATATCAAAGACTTTGCCCCCGACGCCGGTCACAGCTCCATCGCCAACCCGCCCCCAGCCGCCGAGCTCGGCCGCGGCACGGTTGACTTTCCCGCGATCTTCAAAGCCATCAAGCCCGGCGCGATCCAGCACATGTTCGTCGAGCAGGAAGCCTACCCGGATATGCCCTGGCTCCAGGCGCTCAAGGTCGACGCGGATTACTTGAAGAAGCTGAAAAGCTAAAACCGCC
>CAXTVG010000337.1:0-3245 GCA_964247505.1 uncultured Acidobacteriaceae bacterium | reverse complement strand
ATGCCCTCGGCTCCGAGCACGTATTCCTTCCACCCTTTCCGAATGAACCCGGGGGCGCAGTGGAGGGGACTTTACGCGCTCCTTCCCGGTTCATCGCACGCAGCGTCTCGACGGCGGCAAGGAGGCTGCGCGAGGCCGGGGCCGCCCGGAACACGAAGGCTTCAAGCAGCTTTGGGCCGTAGCGCCTGAGTTGGGGATAATGCTCATCGATCAAGGAAAGGGCGCTGAAGCCTTCATCGCGGGCAAGCTCCGCGGCTTCCTTGACGCTGGCCGAGAAGCTCGCCCAGGGTACGACCGCTTCGATGGCCGCGAAAGGGTCATGGCCTTGCTCCCGCGCCTCGACCAGCGCCGCGCCCACTTTCGCATAAAGCCGGACCTTGTCGTTGATGGCCTTGCCCTGTTCGGCGGAGGCCCGTTCGTACCTGTTCCTGGACTTGGTGACGAAGCTGCCCATCAACCGGTCGTGCAGATTGAGTATCTCGTCGGTCAAGGTAGCACCGGTTTCGATCATCAGGGCGATCAGCGTGCCGTATCGCCGCGCCGGTTCGTACTCCTTCATCTGGTACACCGCGGTCTGGCCCGCCTCCCGGGCGAGCTGCAGCAGGCGGTTCTGATGCAGCTCGCGCCCTGTTTCGGGGGAAAGACCGAACGCCCGGATCGCTTCGAGCCTTTCGATGTGCGCAAGGATCGCGCGCGCCGACGGCGCGCCGGGCGGCATGCGGAGCCAGGAGAGCAGGCTGTACGGAGAGCCTTCGCGCAGGTTCAAAAGCTCATCGAGCCGGTCGCGCTGCTCGACGGTGAGCTCCTTTGTAAGAAGAGAAAACAGCTTTCTCTGCGCGCGCGTTCCCGCTCCGGCCGCAATGCGCTCGATCACCGCGAGCGACGGGAGGACGATCAAACGCCCCCGCATCTCTTCCACAAGTGCCTGGGCGAGCGCCATGCCGCGCGTCGTCTGCAGCGCTGTTGCTTCCAGCCACGTCACGAGCGAGCGGTAATGCCCGATGTCGAACTGCTCTCTTCCCATGCGCGCGACCAGTTCCAGCAGGTGGCCGCGCCGGGTTGCGTCGCGCTTGGCGTACAAGTCCCAGGCGGCGATTGGAATCCCGAGCTGGGCAGCGAGCAGGTTGAGCAACGGCCCATCGGGAGTTTCCCGCTCGCCGATCACCCGCCCCGGAAACCGGAGATAGGCCATCTGAACGGCGATGCCGAGCCGGTTGTGATCTCCGCGATGCTGGCGAATAAAAGCCGTGTCCTGCCGGCTCGGCGTGTACAGACGAATCAAATCCCCCTCATCTGTCGGGAAGGCGATTAGTTCAAGGCGCTCCGTGGAGGTCAGCAGTTCGCGGGGGGCATCGTTCAAAGGTGTAGCGAATACGGTCGCTTGTGTCCACGCTTTACAGACCTGAAAAGGGTGGCAACTATTGGGCTCCTCTCGATAAAGCAAACAGCCGCTTGTCGCGACCCATTTCCGCCGGAGGGTGCCGCGATGCCGCCCAGCAGCGCCCCTTGCTCACGAACGAACTTGACAATCCACTCATTTCACGGAGAAAACGTTCACCGTCCCAGGCTCGCTGCTGCCCGGCGGCACGATGACGAAATAGCGGTGTAACACTTCTGCGAGCAGGCCATTTTTCCCACCCTGGCCCGAAAGGACATTACCCAAAAGCGTGTAGTGGTCAGGGTCTTGCTGCGCGTATACCCAGGTAGCGCCTTCAGCGCCGCAGGGGGCGTAAAGCCGACGCGTGGTCGGGTCGAACGCGAGGTCGTCCACGCCCTTGCCGATGGCGAGCGTTTGGAGCTCTTTGCCGGTATCCGTGTCGAACACTACGATCACGCCGCTGCGGCAGGCCACAAATAAGCGGTGGTGCGCGGCATCGAGCGCCATCGCGACGTTGCGCTTGCCCCGGGTGACGGGCCAGCTCGCGAGGAGGCGCTTTGTTTTGCGGTCAACGACCGAAACCTGGTTGTCCGAAGCGTTGTTGACGTACATCCGGTCGGACGAGGGCTCAAGCGCCATCGCTTCGAGCGTGTCCCCTTCAATCTTGATATCCGCGACCTTGTTGCCGGTGGTTGTGTCAACCGTGCTCAACATCGAGAAGCTCTCGTGCGCGTCGCCGCCGCCGTTGTCGATGTAGAGCACGCGCGCGCGGGGGTCGTAGCCGATCGAGTCCGCATCCACCTTGAGCGGCACCGTTTTGAGCAGGGCGTAACTTGCGCCGTCGTAGATGCGGAGCGCGCCCGCGCCGCCGTCGGTGATGTAAATGCGGTTCAGGTCTTGCCGCACGAAGATGGCATGAGGAATTTCGATGTCATCGATGGAGCGCAGGAACTTCCCGGAATGGAGATCGAAGACCAGCACCTTGTGCGCCGTTTCCGCGGCGGCGAACAGTCGATTGCCCTTGAGGTCGATGCCGAGGTGGTCGAACCGGCCCTGGATGGAAGGCAACATGTGGTCTTTCCCGATCAGTTGGAGCGGCGCCGCTTGCTGTGCGAGCGCAGGGGCGACGGCAAGCAGGGTGCCGGCGAAAATCGGCAAAACTTTGTGCATGGGGAATCTCCTGTGAGTCTAGTTTCCTTAGATTACTTTTTCTGGAGCAAGGGCCGCAGCGCGCCGATGTTTGCGAGAGTGTCAAGGGCGAGAACGGCATCGATGAGGCGGTCGGTTTGTGCAGGCCCGAGCACCGGTTCCATCAGGTCCCGGCTTTTCAGGACGACTTCGCCGCGGCTCATGGGATTGCGAACGGTGCCGCGCACATCGTCCACGCGATCGGTCCAGCTCCGCCCGTCGCGCAGCATTACCTCGACGACCGCGACCAGCTGCGGGTATAGCCGTTCGAGCTCCGCGTCGGGAACCAGCCTGATCTTTGCCCGCTCGCGCGTGACGGCCGGATCCTGCATGCGCGCGCGATCGTGCGCCGCGCGGAAAGTGACAGTCCGGTCGAGCAGCATCACCGCGATCATCTGCTGGAGCGAGATGTCGGGCATTTCGCGATCGTTCACGGTCTTTGCTTCGCTGGTGGCGAGACGGACCGTGATGCTCTCCACCTCGTCCGGCGTGAACGGGTGCTGCTGCATGATGCGCGCGAGCGCGTCGAGGGGCGCCTGGATGGGCGAGCCCACGCTCCACTTCTTGATGTTGGTGCGCGTGATTTCAAAGCGCTGGCCGAGTCCGTCGACCAGCGCGTTTGGATCTGCATTTGGGCCAAACGCGAGCAAAAAGTTATCCGCGCCGGAGAAAACATCGT
>CAXTVG010000336.1:0-3250 GCA_964247505.1 uncultured Acidobacteriaceae bacterium | reverse complement strand
AAACTCGCGGATCCAGGCCGGTTTGCCCGTGCAGCTCGGCTCGTTTCACTGCGCTTCCGGGCGGCATCTGCTTGGAAAGAAACTGTTTCCAACGGGCGAGCACCAGACGCGCAGCAGCGTGAAGCTGATCCGGGGTTACAAGGAGACCGCCTTCCAAGGCGAGCAAGCTGGCGGCGGCTATGAGGGGTCCGGTGACGGCCTGCAAACTTTTCGGGGTCAGGCCGGTTTCTATGGAAAGCGTGCCAGGGTCAACGCCGGCTGTGCCGCGGCGGCTTACGCGCAGCGCCACCTGCTCGGAAACGTCTGCTTGGGCGAGCAGCGCGAGCCAGGGATGCACGTCCTTTTTTCTCGCCGTGGGCAGCGGATGGGCGTCGAGCACACGGCCGCCCCCGACCGTGCGCGCGGGCGAGGGCTGGCGCAGCACGAAGCGGTCGCCGGGCAAGAGCACAAGGGGGTGCGCCAGCTTGAAACGCACAAGCGCGCGCCCGCCTGGAAGCACAGTCTTTGCGCCGTACAGCGAAACGGACGCCATCGCTTCGGAGGTAAAGCAGTGGAACCGCGCGCGGGCGCGGTGCTTGAGCTCGGGCGCGTCGGGGAGCAGCTGGATTTCCGCGTCGAGAGTATCGACCGCGGCGAGCGCCGGGGAGTCCACCAGCGTGGCGCCTCGGGGAGCGCCGGCGACCTCAACTCCGGCGAGATTGACGGCGACGCGCGAGCCGGCGCTGGCCTGCTCTACAGCGCGATTGTGAGTCTGGAGGCCACGGGCGCGCACGGGCAAGCCGCCGGGCTCGAGCCGAAGAGGTTCACCGCGGGTAAGGGTTCCGGACTGGACGGTTCCGGTGACGACCGTGCCGAAGCCCTTCATGGTAAACGCGCGATCGAGCGGCAGGCGCAGGGGGCCTTCAGCGCTGCGACCAGGGGTGACGGCGGCGAGCGAAGCCAGCGCTGTTCGCAACTCAGGGATGCCCTGCCCTGTGGCGGCGCTGACCGCAAGCATGGAAGTGTCCTCGAGAAAGCTCCCGCTCAGAAATGCGGCCGTCTCCGCGCGTACTTCCTGGAGCCGTTCGGGGGAAACCAGATCGGCCTTGGTCAGCACCGCGAGCCCGCGCTCGATGCCGAGCAGACCGCAGATGGCCAGGTGTTCTTCGGTCTGCGGCATCACGCCGTCGTCGGCGGCGATCGCCAGCAGGACGTAGTCGATGCCTCCGGCGCCCGCGAGCATGTTGCGGATGAAGAGTTTGTGGCCGGGCACGTCCACGAAGCTGATCTCCAGCGCCGAGCCGTCGGGGGCGGCGAGTGCGCAGGAGGCGAAGCCGAGATCGATAGTGATGCCGCGGCGTTTTTCCTCGGGCAGCCGGTCGGTGTCGATGCCGGTGAGGGCGCGGACCAGGCGGGTTTTCCCGTGGTCGATGTGTCCGGCGGTGCCGACGATGACGGAGCGGGCGGGGCTCATGTTTTTTGCTCGCTGCCAACGCGGCGCAAATGCTGGAGAGCGGTCCCGTCTTCCGATGGCGGCACGGCACGCAAATCGAGCAGGAGACGATCGTTCTCAATGCGCGCGATGAGGGGCGGAGTTTGGCGCCGAAGCGCGGCGAGCAGCTCCGGGGCTGCTTGCGACGCGTGGCGCAGGCTTAGCGCGAAGCCGGGGAGCGTCTTGCCCGGCGTGGTGCCGCCGCCGATGACGCTCTCGGATGGAATCACTTCGGCGTTCCAGTCCTCGGCTGCGAGCAATAGCGCCAGCGATGTGCAGCGGGCGCGAAGCTCTTCGGAGGGGATGCGCAGCATGCGGATGAGTGGGATTTCGTGCTCACGGTGCGCCAGGTAGCTGAGCAGTGTCGCCTCCATCGCGGCATAGGTGAGCTTGTCGACGCGATAGGTGCGCAGCAGTGGGTTGGCGCGCAGTCGCTCGACGATGGGCTTGCGGCCGATGAGCAAGCCGCACTGCGGGCCGCCCAACAGCTTATCGCCGCTCGCCGCGACGAGGTCCGGATCGTGCTCAAAGGTGCGGGTGAGAGAGGTTTCCGGGTCCACGCCGAGCTCTTCGGGCGCGAGCAGGAGGCCGGTTCCCTGGTCCACGAACACGGGGAGGTTGTGCTCACGGCCGAGAGCGAGAAGTTCCCCAAGAGCGGGGCGCTCGGTGAAGCCTTCGATCTTGAAATTGGACTGGTGCACACGCAGGATCAGGCCGGTTTGGGCGCTGAGTTCGCGGCGGTAATCGGCGATGCGGGTGCGGTTGGTGGTGCCCACTTCGCGCAGATGCGCGCCCGATTTGCGCAGGATGTCGGGGATGCGGAAGCCCCCGCCGATCTCGACCAGCTCGCCGCGTGAAACCAGCACTTCACGGCCTTCGGCGAGCGAGTTGAGCGCGAGAAAAGTGGCTGCGGCGCAGTTGTTGACGACCACCACGCCGTGGGTCGCTTCGAGCTCTTCCGGAGCGCTTCCGGTGGCTTGGGCGAGGACGTGGAGCACCAGCGATTCGGCATGGCGGTCGCGCCGGCCGCGCTGGCCGGTTGCGAGATCGAGCTCGAGGTTGGAGTAGCCGGAAGCGACCGCGGCGATGTGCGCGAGGGCTGCTTGGCTCAGCGGGGCGCGGCCCAGGTTGGTGTGGAGCAGCACACCGGTCGCGTTGATCACGGGCCGAAGCGAGGGCTGGAGCGTGGTTTTGAGCTCCGCCGCGAGCCGGTCTTCGATGCGCGCGAGCACGGCGGTTACGCTTGCTTCTGTGTGCTCGCCGCGACCGATCTCGGTGCGCAAACCGCCCAGAATAGTGCGCGCGGCGCTTACCAGGGATTCACGCGAGTGCTGTTCGCACAACCGCGCGAGCGCCGGAGTCAGAAGCAGTTCGTGTACGGCGGGGAGCATGCGGTAGAGCGGCTCCGGCACTGGACGCGGGGCCGCGCCGTAGGGCTTTCCAGGTCCGGCGAGCGGGTTCATTTGGAGGCCGCCGCGCGTAGGGTGATGAGGTGCTTTTCGGGCCCGCGCTCAAGGACTTCGCCCACACGGGCCGCTGGCAGATCGGCACCTTCTAGAGCCGCAACGAGCGCTTCGGCCTGCTCCGGAACGACCGCGAACAGCAGACCTCCGGCGGTTTGGGGGTCGTACATCAGGGCTCGCAATTCCGGGGGAATACTCCCCTCTTCATTGACAACGCATTCGGAATACTCGCGATTGGCCAGGAGCCCAGCAGGGATTGCACCCAGCGCCGACGCGTCGAGCGCGCCCGGGAGCAGCCGGATGGCCGGAACATCGA
>CAXTVG010000335.1:0-3250 GCA_964247505.1 uncultured Acidobacteriaceae bacterium | reverse complement strand
CGGTGGCGGAATCGCTTCAGATGCGGGCTGCGCATGGCGTCGAGGAAGCTTCGGCACCTCCTATCGTGAGCTAGTTGCGCTAGCGTCAGTTGAAAGCTGGTTCCAGGCTGGCAAGCAAGTTTGGCGTAAGATATCGCTTCCTCTGGGAGTGTCACTTTTCACTCTCACATGGCACACCGCAATCCGGACTCACGAAACGCATCTGAGACAAAATCGCAACAATGCGGCCTCGCAGGACCTATCACTCTGAACAGGAGCAAACAGCATGATTCTCGTGACTGGAGCAACGGGTAACTTCGGAAGGCAAGGTGTGGAGGGTTTGCTCGAGAAGCTGCCGCCGGAGCAGGTCGGCGTGAGCACGCGTGATCCAGGCAAGGCTGAGGACCTGAAGCAGCTTGGCGTCCGGGTGTGCCAGGGTGACTTCGCGGACCCGTCAACTTTGCGGCAGGCGTTCGACGGGGCCGAGCAGGTACTGATCGTGTCTGGAACAGCGATGGGTGCGGACGGGGTACGGCAGCATGCGAACGCGATCCAGGCGGCCAAGGACGCTGGAGCCAAGCGCATTCTCTACACCAGCCATCAAGGCAGGGGTGAGGCGTCGATCTTTGTTCCAACCAGAGAGAACCACGTGCCGACCGACGCTCTGCTGGCCGGATGCGGCGTTCCCTATGTGTCTTTACAGAACGGGTTTTACGCAGAGTCGGCTCTCTATCAGCTGCGCGGATTGAAGGACACAGGCAGGATCGCGCTGCCAGCGGATGGCCCAGTCTCCTGGACCGCGCGGGCTGATTTGGCGGAGGCAGCGGTTGCGGTGTTGCTGGAGCCGGGATTGCTGGCGGATGGGCCTTCACCGGCGTTGACAGGCTCCGAGATGCTCGATTTCAGCGACGTGGCGCGGATCGTTTCGGCGATCCTGGACAAGCCCGTCGAACGCGAAGTGGTCAGTGATGAGGCGTACAAGGCGACGCTTGTAAAACAGGGCATGCCTGAGCTCTATGCAGGCCTGCTGCTCAGCCTGTACGCGGCAGCGCGGGCCGGTGAGTTCGCCGTGCTGGACCCAACCCTGGAGCGGCTGATTGGGCGTAAGCCGACGCCGCTGCGAAAGGTGCTGGAAGAGTTTCTAAAGAAGGACGAAGTGTCGTTATTTCAGGGGCGCTGAAGTGTTGGGAAGCCTTGGTGCGAGTTCGTCTTCCTAATGCGGTTCTCGTCCTCCCGCAGCAACAACTCTGACAGCGCAGAATGACTTGCTTTATGCTTTCTCGCTTGCATCGGGTGTCCTGCGCGCCCGTTTGCCTGTTCCGCTGGCTCTTGCTCTAATGCGAAACGGAGCCCCTGCATGCACGCAAGATTCGCCGCCGTCCTGCTCGCCGCCACAAGCGCCGCCGCGCAAACCCCGCACGCGACCGTGGTCATCGACCCCGCCCACGTCGAAAACCGCATCAGCCCGCGCATGTACGCCTCCTTCGTCGAAATGATGGCCGAGGACGTGAAGTGGGGCATGACCGCAGAAATGATCCACGACCGCTCCTTCGAGGAAGCCCCGAACTACCTGGGCCTGCCCGCCGACTGGCGCCTCGAACCCGATACCCGCGATGACAATGTTGGGGCTATCCGGTTCACGCAAACCACCGCCGAGGCCTATCCGAAGACCAGCGCCGTCGACAACGCCCCCGAGCACGCGCTCGCCGTCACGCTCAACCCGCAGGACATCACCGACACCCGCCGCGGCTTGTCGCAGGGCCGCCTATCCGTCGTCGCGGGCCAGCCGTACAACGGCTACGTCTGGATCAAGCTGCCCGACGCCAACCCGTACACCGGCCCTATTACAGCCGCGCTGGAAGAGGACGTGACCGACGGCGCAAGCTACGCGACGGCCACGCTCCCGGTTGTCACCGCGGGCCCCTGGCGCAAGTACGCCTTCACGCTTACCCCCAACGCCACCGACCGCTTCGCCAAGCTCTCGTTCCTGTTCCCCGGCAAG
Organism: uncultured Acidobacteriaceae bacterium; assembly: GCA_964247505.1. Taxonomy (GTDB): domain Bacteria; phylum Acidobacteriota; class Terriglobia; order Terriglobales; family Acidobacteriaceae; genus EB88. The sequence goes on along the minus strand of CAXTVG010000335.1, from coordinate 1,269 downwards.
GGCGCGCTCTTCCTGGACCAGGTTTCGCTCGAGCCCGCGAGCGCCCGCGACGAGGTCCGCGCCGACTCTGAAGCCATGATCGCCGGGCTGCACCCGTCGTTTATGCGCTGGCCCGGCGGCAACGTCGCCCAGGACTACCACTGGCAGTGGGGCGTGGGCCCGCGTGACCTGCGCCCTACCTGGACCAACCGCGCCTGGAGCAACGCCCCCGAGCCCGACGACCTCGGCACCGACGAGTACCTCGCCCTGTGCGCGCGCGAGCACATCGAGCCCTCCATCACCGTCAATGTCAACGGGAATGGCGCGACCGCGGAGGAAGCCGCCGCCTGGGTCGAATATGTGAATGGGCCTGCCACTTCCAAGTACGGCTCCATGCGCGCCGCCAACGGCCACCCCGCCCCGTATGGCGTGAAGCAGTGGGAGCTGGGCAACGAAATCTTCGGCGGCTGGGTCCGCGGCCACGTTCCGGCTGAGGTGTACGCCGCCTCCGCCGTCCAGTACGCCCACGCCATGCGCGCCGTCGACCCTTCCATCAAGCTCATCGCCGTCGGCGAAGGCATCATGCCCGAGCGCGATGCCTGGAACTCCGCCGTGCTTCGCATCGCCGGGCGCGACATCGACTACCTCGCCATCCACGACTACACCTCCTCCATCAAAAACGCCGCAGCCGCGAACCCGCGAGCCGCCATGATGGCCCGCGCCGCGGAGTTTGAAGCCGGCTACCGCCACACCGCCGAGCTCATCGCGCAGCTGGCTCCGGGGCGCCCCATCAAGCAGATCGTCAACGAGTGGAACCTCTTCTACGACGCCCAAACCATCCAGTCCATGGAAGGCGCGGTCTGGGCCGCCCGCATGATGAACGGCTTCGAGCGCGACGGCGCGACAGTCGAGGCCAACTGCATCTCCGACCTGCTCAACGGCTGGGTCGGCGGCACGATCCAGAGCAGCCGCGACCGCATCTACGGGACCTCCCAGTACTACGCGCTCGCCATGTACACGAGCCATCTTGGGACCGAGCGCCTCCACGCCGACATCCGCTCCCCGGAGCTCGCCCCCGGCGTCCCGAGCCTCGACGCGGTCGCCACGCGCACACCGGACAGCCTGTTCGTGAAGATGTCCAACGCCGGCAACAAACAGCCGCTCACGGTGGACATCAACCCCGGCGCTGCCTACACGCCTGCTGTCGACGAAGCCCTGCTCGCCGAGCCCGATCCCCTCGCCCGCAACACTTTCGCCGCCCCTCACACGCTCGCGCCCACTCAGCGATCC
>CAXTVG010000334.1:0-3252 GCA_964247505.1 uncultured Acidobacteriaceae bacterium | reverse complement strand
TCCCCGCCCAGCCCCGAGCCTGAAGAGCTGTTGCCCATGCACCACTACTTCTGGCTTCTCCGGCGCGCCTGGTGGAAGATTGCGCTTGCCGTCTCGGCAGCGACGGCGCTTACGGCTTTGGCCTGCTTTCTCGTAACTCCCGTTTATGAAGCGACCACGCGCATTACGGTCGACAACAAGCTGCCGTCGAGCGTCATTGGACAGGACAGCGCCGCGGAAAGCGGCAGCGACGTGGAAGAGTTCCTCAACACGGAAATGGACCTGATCCAATCCGACTCCGTGCTGCGGCCGGTCGCGAAACAGTTTCACCTGCTTCCCTCGCTCAAAAACGGCGGCGCGGGGATGCCCAAGGGCCCGGTCTCGCTCAAGAACCTGACCGTGATGCACCCGCTCAACAGCCTGCTGCTGAAGATCACCTACCGGTCGAAAAATCCGCAGCAGGCCGCCGATGTCGCAAATGCGGTGGCCGCCTCCTATATCAACACGGTCTACACCATGCGCGTCCGCTCGTCCATGAATGTGGGCAACTTCATGACAAGGCAGCTCGACGACCTCAAGGAGAACATGAACCGGAGCGCCGAGGCGCTGGCGACCTATGAGCGCCAACTGGGCGTCATCGACCCTGAGCAGCAGACCAGCGTTCTTGCCCAGCGGGTGCTTCAGCTGAACCAGGAGTACACGGAAGCGGAAAACGAGCGCATCCGCAAGGAAACCGCGTACAAGGGCGTCCAAGCCGGCAACCCGGCCGCGATTGAGATTTCAACCCAGGCCGAGCAGCTGACCAAGCTGCAGCAGCAGCTCCAGGACGCACAGCAGAAGATGGCGGTGCTCAAGACGATGTACGGGCCGGCCTATCCCGAATACAAGAAAGGTGCCAACGAGCTGGCCGAGGTCACCCGCGAGTACAACGCCGCCCGCACGGACATCGGCAAGCGGATCCAAACGGATTACGGCCAGGCCGCCGGCCATGAAGCGATGCTGCGCGACGCGCTCGCGCAGGCCAAGGCCCAGGCCGACAAGCTGAACGCGAGCTCGATCCAGTTCCAGCAGCTGAAGCGCGACGCCGACGCGAACAAAACTCTGTACAACGAGCTTTACCAAAAAATCAAGGAAGCAGGCATCAACTCCGGCTTCCAAAACTCCGCCATCCGGATCGCCGACGAGGCCCGGCCGCAAACCTCGCCGGTGTTCCCGAAAAAGGGCATTTTTATCGCGCTCGGGTTCTTTCTTTCAACCGTGGTCGCGATTGCCTGGGTTCTGATTGCCGACATGCTGGACAAGAGCGTTCGCGATCCCGAGCAGGCGCGGCGCACGCTGCAGATCGAGGTGCTCGGCGTGCTGCCCGACGTGCAGGAGCTGAAGCCCGCGGGGCGGCAGCTGCTGCTTGAAGGCGGCGACGGCGCCCGAGCCGGACGGCGCGACCCGTCTATCGATTGGAGCCGCTCGCAGGGCGCCTACACGGAAGCCATCCGCACCATGCGTTCGCTGGTGCTGCTGGAGCGAACCCGGGAGCCCCTGCGCTCGCTGCTGGTCACAAGCGCCCTCGCCGGCGAGGGAAAGTCGACCTGCACAGCGCACCTGGCGATCGCGCACGCGCTCCAGGGTCGCAAAACCCTGCTGATCGACGCCGACCTGCGCCGCCCCTCGCAGCACACCCATTTCGCGCTCAAGAACCGGGAAGGCTTGGCCGATGTGATCCTGGACGGCCGGAGCCTGCACGACGTGCGCCACGAGATCGAGGGAGTGGAAAACCTGTATGTCGTCACCGCCGGCGAGCTGTTCGGAAAAGCCGCCCACCTGGTGGGCACCCGGATGCCGGCGCTGCTTGAGCAGACACAAGAGGACTACGACCTGGTCGTCATCGATGCCCCGCCCATGCTGGGCTTGGCCGAGCCGATCCAGATCGCCTGCGCCGCGGACGCGACCATCCTGATCGCGCAGGCCGGGACCACCAACCAGGACGCGGTGCAGGCGGCGATCGGCACGCTCACGCGCCTGGACGTCAATGTTCTGGGTTTGGTGCTCAACAAGGTGCGGCGCGAGATGAGCCACATCTACCAGCACTACGGTGTGTACGAGCAGTACAACGACCGCGCCCTGAGCACGAGCTAAGGGGCCGCCGTGATCGACACCATGGAGCACCCAAACCTTGCAACTTACGTAGTCAATGCACGCTTTCTGGCGCATCGGGTCACCGGGGTCCAGCGCTACGCGCGCGAAATCTCGGCGCGGCTTCCGGGCTCGCCCGCGATGCTCGCGCCCCGGAGCGGCAAAGGCGCTCGCGGCCATCTTTGGGAGCAGGCCGCGCTGCCTCGCCTCGCCGCCGGGCGTCTGCTATGGAACCCCTGCGCCTCGGGCCCGCTCGGCTACCGCCCGCAAGTGGTCACCTTTCACGACCTATTCCCCCTGGAACACCCGGAGTGGTATTCGGCGGCGTATGCGCGGTGGTATAGCCATATGTTCCGGCGCCTCGCCAGGAGCGCCGCGCACCTGATCGCCGTTTCCGCTTACACGAAAGAGCGGATTGCACAGGTACTGGGCCGCGATCCGGACCACATCACGGTGGTGCCCAACGGGGCCGCGGAATGCTTTCATCCTGTGGGCGCGAGCGAGACGGCGCGCACAGCCGCCGCGCTTGGGCTGCCCACGCGCCGCTACATCCTGTCCGTGTCCTCGCTCGAGGCGCGGAAAAACCTGAAAGGCGTGCTCGAAGCCTGGCGCGTGGCGCAGCAGTTCCTGCCCGATTCAGTATGGCTGGTGCTGGCCGGCGCGGCCGCGGATCCGTCCGTTTTCGGCGCCCAGCAACTCGGGCCCACCCCGGCGCGGGTCCACTTTACCGGCTATGTGCCGGAGGAGCACCTCCCCGGCCTGTACGGGGGCGCTTCCCTTTTTTTGTATCCCTCGCTGGCCGAGGGCTTCGGCCTGCCGCTGCTCGAAGCCATGAGCTGCGGGGTGCGCGCCATCACCTCCAACACGACTTCGCTGCCGGAGGTGGGCGGGGAAGCCGCCGTGTATGTCGACCCGGCAAGCGTCCGGGACCTCGCCGCGGCAATCCTCGCGCACCTGCCGCGGGAAAGCGCGGCAGAGGCGCCGTTCGCGCCCGCCCTCGCGCAGGCCGGGCGTTTTCGCTGGGATGCGGCGGCCCAACGCACCGGAGAAGTGCTCCAGCGCGCCGCAGCGGCGAAGCCCGTACGCGCGGGTGTGCGGCGCTGGAGGGCGGCATGCAGCATTCTTGCGCCTGCGCGCCTCGCC
>CAXTVG010000333.1:0-3266 GCA_964247505.1 uncultured Acidobacteriaceae bacterium | reverse complement strand
CCGCGCGCCCGCTACGAACTGCACCTTTACTTTGCCGAAACAGCTGTGCACGGCGAAGGCTTTCGCACCATGGGCATTTGGATCAATGGCAAGCAGGTGGAGGATCGTTTTGATGTCACCTCCGACGCGGGCGGCTTCGCGAGCGCCACGGAGAAGATCTACACAGGCGTCGAGCCCGGCGCGGACGGCAAGCTGCATCTCGCGTTCAGGGGCGCAACGGGCAGCGCTTTCCTCAACGGCATCGAAGTTTTGCCCGGCAATGGCGACGCGATGCGCCCGATTCGGCAAACCACTCTGCCGGCGTACTATTTTGACCCGGCAGGGACGGTTTGGACCCCGGATGCCTGGTTCCACGGTGGCCGCACGAACCACATTTCGGCGCTATTCCCCAGTCTCGCACTGCCGGGCTTTTACAGTAATGAGCGGTTCGGCAATTTCAGCTATTCCATCCCGGTGCTGCCCAATCGCACCTACAATCTGACGCTGTACTTCCAGGACGCGTGGTTTTCGCATGAAGCGAAGCAGCCGGCGAATCTCGGCGAGCGGCGCTTCGACGTGATCTGCAACGGGCAGGTGCTGTTGCGGCAGTTCGACGTGCTCGGTGAGGCCGCGAAGAACGCGCCAGCGCCGCGGGACGGCAGCGACTTCCGGGTCGTCCGCCACTTTTCCGGGATCCAGCCGACGACTTCGGGCAAGATCATGCTCACCTTTACGCCGAGCGAGAACTACGCCGTGCTCAACGCGCTGAGCATTGAGCAGGAGCCGGTCGCACCGCCCCAGTGATGCCGCCGTTAACGTTGCCGACGGCGGCTCCAGCGATGGCTGGAATGGTGAAACGAATGCCCGGAATCGATGCGGCAACCAGCGCTCCTTAACGTGCAGAAACTTGCCAGATGTTCGTAGGCGTTCGTTAGAGTAAAGCCGCTCTACCGAGCACTCCTGGGGACCGATGAAGAGGAGCACGATTCGCGTGTTTTGCCGCTTGGCGGCTTTTGCACTTTTCTGTCTGCCTGCCGCGATACTGCTACGGGCGCAAGCCAATCCATTCGCGTTGCACAGCGGCGATCGCGTGGTTTTTTACGGCGACAGCATCACGGAGCAGCAGCTCTACACCCGCTTCGTCGAGCTGTACACACTAACCCGCTTTCCCACGAGCGATGTCACCTTCATCATGGCGGGCGTGTCCGGCGACAAGGTAAGCGGCGGCGGGGGCGGTCCGGTGGACGAGCGTCTGCCGCGCGACGTTTTCGCGCAGAAGCCGACCGTGGTAACCATCATGTTTGGCATGAACGACGGCTATTACCGCCCGTTTGACGCGGGCACCATGCGTACCTTTGAGCTCGGCTACGAGCACATTCTCGATGAGATCAAGGCACACGCGCCCGACGCTCGCATCGTGGTGCTGCGCCCGTCGGCTTACGACGAGATCACGCAGCCCGGCCACGGGGTTGCGGGGTATAACGATTTCCTGATCAAGATGGGCGATTCGGTCGCGCGCATGGCCGCCGAGCGCCATTTGGCCGTTGCCGACCTGAACGCGCCCATGCTCGACGCGCTCACCAAGGCCCGCGCCAACGATCCTGAGCTAGCGCAGCTGCTGATAGCAGACCATGTCCATCCCGGCGCGGGCATGCACTGGGTGATGGCCGATGCCCTGCTCAAATCCTGGGGCGCGACGCCCGGGGTTTGCGCCGTCACGCTCGACGGACGGGGTTTCCTTGTGAAAGCTGACAGCAGCACAGTCACGGAGGTGAAACACACAGGCAAGTCGCTCGCCTGGATGGAGAAGGACGCCGCGCTGCCGCTCCCGCTCGCATCCGCGCCGAGCGATCCGCTCCTGGCACTGGCGCTGCGCTCCTCCACCGTGGTCCAGGACCTCGACCGCGAAATGCTGACCGTCAGTGGGCTTGCGCCGGGCCATTATGAGCTGTGCGTGGACGACAAGCCGGTCGCTGCATTCTCGAGCGAAGAGCTGGCCCGGGGCGTCAACCTGGCCACGCTCGACACACCGATGCTGCGGCAGGCGGATGCCGTTGCCTTGGCGAACGACGGCAAGATCTCGCTCGACACCACCCGCAACCACCTGCTGCGCAATGTGCCGAGCCCGGCGAACGAGCAACTGCTCGCCGCCGTCGCGGCCGCGATCCAGACTGCCGATGCGGAACAGCACCGGCTGGCGCAGCCGGAGGCGCATCGCTTCGAGCTGCGCGCGGCGCAATAGGCAACCATGACATTTAGAAAAACTCGCGCCGCCGCGCTCTTGCTCACCCTGGCTTGTCCGCTGGCTGCCCCGGCTCAGCAAAAGCCGCTTACCACGCCCGCGCAGGACGCGCGCCTCGACGCTCTGCTGCGCCAGATGACGCTCGATGAAAAGCTGGGTCAGCTCACGCAGTTCGCCTCCGGCATCCTGACCGGGCCGGGCGCGATGCGCGAAGGCGAAGACGCGATGATCCGGCGCGGCGAGGTGGGCTCGCTGCTCAACGTGGTGGGCGCGGCTAAGGCCAACCGCCTGCAGCATATCGCGGTCGAGCAAACCCGCCTGCATATCCCGCTGATCTTCGGCTATGACGTAATCCACGGCGACCGGACCATCTTTCCCATCCCTCTGGGGCTGGCTGCTTCGTTCGATCCCGCGCTGATCGAGGCAACCGCGCGCACGGCGGCGACCGAGGCGCGCGCCGACGGCATCGACTGGGTCTTCTCGCCCATGGTCGACATCGCGCGCGATGCGCGCTGGGGCCGGATCGCCGAGAGCGCGGGCGAGGACCCCTGGCTCAGCAGCACGCTTGCGCGGGCGTACGTGCACGGCTACCAGGGCGGCTCGCTCGCCGATCCCACCTCGGTCGCTGCTTGCGTCAAGCACTTCGCCGCGTATGGCGCGCCGGTCGCCGGGCGCGATTACAACACCGTGGATATGTCGGAAACGCAGCTGCGCCAAACCTATTTGCCTCCCTACAAGGCGGCTGTCGAGGCGGGTGTTGCCACCGTGATGACCTCGTTCAATACGCTCAATGGCGTGCCCTCCTCTGCCAATCAACCGCTGCTCACCGGTATCCTGCGCGATGAGTGGCACTTCGGCGGCTTCACCGTCAGTGACTGGGGCGCGGTGGGCGAGCTGGTGCCCCACGCGGTCGCGGCCAACCTCCCCGAGGCCGCGACCCTGGCGCTCGAAGCCGGGACCGACATGGACATGGAAAGCGATGCGTATCGCACCACGCTCCCGGCGCTGGTGCGCGGCGGCCAAGTCCCGGTCGCCACGGTCGATG
>CAXTVG010000332.1:0-3280 GCA_964247505.1 uncultured Acidobacteriaceae bacterium | reverse complement strand
GTTGAGCACGCTGTACTCAACATCCTGCTCGGCCGCTGTAAGCCGGGACCGCCGGGAAGAGCCCTGCGCGGCCCCCGCGTGGAGCGCAGCCCGGCCCGCCTCGGCGATACGCAAGAGCACCCGCTTGCGCACCTCGGCCATCAGGGGCAGCATGGTCCGCAGCACCTCGCCCAGCGGACACAGGTAGTAGCCCGCGATCCACTCAGCCAGCTTCATCAGATCGGGCGCGATAACAGGTTCTTGGTCGAGCACGGCGAGCAGCAGCTTGGCTTCGACCGGCGGTGGATCGGCATGAACCCGCGTAACGATGCCGCTCATTTTTTCGTTGCGAAACGGAACCAAAACGCGCGCGCCGACGGGCGGCGGCTCTTCGCCGCAGCGATAGGTCCACACCCGGTCCAGCGGCACAGGCAGCGCGACATCGCAGAACAAAGCCACTCCCGCGAGGGTAACAGGTGGGGGCAAAAGGAAAGGGCAGGCCCGCGAGCCTGCCCTTCCGTGGTGAGACCGGAAATTTAGCGGCCCGCGAGCGCCGAGAAGATTCCGTTCATGTTGAGGGTGCCCCAGCCGGTCACCGCGTCCCAGCCCTGCGTCACCGGCAGGGACGAGTCCGTGCCGAAGGTCAGGTCATAGGTATTGCCCAGCGCGGTCGTGTAAAGCGCGCCCAGGAATGGCGAGTCCGTTTCCGGCGTGCCCAACGCTTCGGCCGAGTAGGTGGTCAGTTTCGAACCGTTCAGGATCGCGCCGTACACAGAGAACTGCATGGGCGCAGGGAGCACGTCGGTGATCGCGCCGGTTTTTGCATACTGCGCGATATAGGGAGCCGCTTGCCCGAGCGAGAAACCCGCGCGCTGGTTGAGCAGCGCCCACTCCGCCGAAAAGATCGGCGCAGCCAGACTGGTGCCGCCGATCGTGGAGAAGTACTGGGTGCCGTTCACGGTTTGCACGATCTCGACCCCGGTGTATGGATCGGCCAGAGCGGATACGTCAGGCAGCTGCCGTCCGGAGCCGGTCAGGGCGCTCTGGTAGGCGGGCTTCTTGAAGTACTGGCTGATGCCGCCGCCCGCGCCGAAGATGAAGCCGCGGACCTGCGGCGGGTTGTCGATGGTGGTTGCCGTGGACAGGCGGGTAACGTTGGTGCCCCATCCGGTCTGGATCAGCGAGCCGTCGACCGGGCTGAAAGCGGCGCTGGTCCCGCCGACCGCGGTCGCGTAGGGCGAGTCAGAGGGCGAGCTTACGTCGGTAGTGCCGTTTTCCTGGAGCGCGAAATCACCGCTGTCGCCGGTCGAGAAGTTAACCGAGATGCCCTGAAACGCGGCCAGCTCGCAGATCTCGTCCCAGGATGTGACGGTTTGCGGGTCGGCTTCGAGCTCACCCAGGCCGTAGCTGTTGGAGATCACGTTGGCCAGGTGGTTTTCGATGACGTACATCACGGCGTTTTGGAGGTCGTCGTTGCTGTTGGTGGGCGCGGCTACCAGCACGATGTTGGCGTCGGGCGCGATCGCGTGGGACCATTCAACGTCGAGCGTGGTTTCCCCTGCCCAGCCTGCGTTGGTGGAGGTGACCGGGACCGGAGTCAGCACTTTGAAGTTGGCGCTGGTCGCAGCCGGAAGATGGTAAACCGAGTTAAAGGTCGCCAGGTCGGCGTCGATAGTGGGCGAGCCGTACGCGTCGACAATGACAATGGTCTGGCCCTTGCCGGTATAGCCCTGGCCATACACAGTGTTCAGCCCGGCCAGGCGATATACATCCTGGGGCGAATAACCGCACGGGGCAAGCGTGCCGGGAGTGGTGTTCTTGGGGTTGGCGCCGTACACCACGCCGTTATACGCGGCAGCGACATTTCCGTTTTGAAAGACCTTGGTTTGTGGGTTGTAAAAGCAGGCCGAGGAGTAAACCGCTCCGTCCGGATTCACGCCCTTGGACACCGGGACCACGCCGATCTGCTTGCCGGTTGCCGGGTCGATCGGGTGCGCGATATAGGGCTGCATCCCCTTGGACACGCCGGTGACGGCCTTGATCAGCCCTGCCGCGCCGCCGCTCAAACCGGGCGCGGTCGCGAGCGCGGAGACGACCGCGCCGTCTTTGGTGCGGAACTGGTTGACGGTGGTGTGGAAGGCGGCCTCAAAATCCGAAGTCTGGCCCTGGATTTTCACAGCGAAGTTGTTCGCATCGGCGCTCACGATGCTCAAATTGTGGGCAGCCAGCTCTTTTTTCACGCTTGCCATTTCAGCCGCGGTGGGGGCGAACTGCTTCAGCGCGTCGGTGGCCGCGAACTTCTGGAAGGACGCCGAACCGGGCGTGTACATGTCCTTGACCGCGGCGTCGAGCGCGGCTTTGTTGTGCAGTTGGAGCCATACTGTGCCGGTGATCGGCGCGGACGGGCGCTGCTGGCCCAGGCTGACGGCGGAACGCTGAAGGGAAGGGGCGACCTGCCCGTAGGCGGCACCGGCGAAAAAGGCAGACAGCAAGGCAGCGGCGGCGGCGGGGCGAACTCCGGCGCGGAAGGGGAGCGAGCGAATCGGCATGCGGCACTTCTCCTGAAAACAGCGAATGGGGGTGGAAACGTGTGCTGTGCTGGAATCGAACAGGAAGGGCAAGGCAGAAACGGCAGGGGTGGGGCCAACTGCATCTTAGGGCCCGTTGATTTCGGGCTTTGTCTCAACGGCAAGTTGTATAGCACATCGAGAGGACAGGGCCAAAGACTTTTTTCCGGAAGGCAGGCGATCGCCGGCAAAGCCCGGCTTGCGCCGGATCGCGCGCAACCGGCCTGGAATGGGTGTCCTTCCGCGAGCAAACGGTGTTTCTGGCCATGAGCCGCTAGACGGGATCGGCGGCGAGCTCACGCATGGCGGCCTGCAGATCGGCCCAGGCCTCTTTCTTCTGGCGGGGGTCGCGCAGCAGGTAGGCCGGGTGGTAGGTCACGATCAGCTTGGCGTCAAAAGCCGGATGAACGCGGCCGCGCAGTGCGCTTAAAGGGCCTTTCGCGCCGAGCAGGTAGGTGGCGGCGGTCGCTCCGAGCGCGACGATCACCTGCGGGCGCACGATCCCGATTTGCCGGAACAGGAACTGCGTGCAGGTGTTGGCCTCGACCGGCTCCGGGACACGATTGCCCGGCGGCCGGCACTTCACGATATTGGCGATGTAGACATCCTCGCGCCGGAGCCCCATGGCGGTGATCATGTTATTCAAGAGCTGCCCCGCTTTGCCAATAAACGGGATGCCTTGCGCGTCCTCGTCCGCGCCAGGGCCTTCGCCGACAAACAGCAGGCGCGCGTTC
>CAXTVG010000331.1:0-3285 GCA_964247505.1 uncultured Acidobacteriaceae bacterium | reverse complement strand
GCGGAGCCGCGCCCCCAGCTCAACCGAGTCCAGGAAGCCCGCCAGCGAGGGCTTGCCTTGCTCCCCGAGCGAGGCAGCCAGCAGCATGCCGTTCGAGTCCAGCCCGCGCAGCTTGCGCGGCGCGAGGTTCGCAACGATCACCACCTTGCGCCCGATCAGCGACTCCGGCGTGTAAGTTTCCGCGATGCCCGCGAGAATCTGCCGCCGCTCATAGCCCAGGTCTACCTCCAGCCGCAGCAGCTTGTCGGCCTTGGGAACGCGCTCGGCGACGACCACCTGCGCGACCCGCAGCTCTACCTTCAGGAAGTCGTCGATGGTGATCTGGGGCAGTGCGTCCGGCCCGGTGGCGGTCGCCTCGCGCACTTCGATGGGCGCGGGCGTGGTCGCCTGCCCGACAAGCGCTGCATCCTCAAACGACTGCAACCCCGGCTCAAACGCCGCCACCGGCAGCTCCGCGACTGTGGGCTCCGCCGCAATGGGCGCGACACCCATCGCCGTAGCCGGTGTGACTGTTGCCGGCCCTGTTGCCGAAGCTGGCGCAACCGCCGGGTCCACCGGCGCGGCAACCACCTCCGGCGTAGTCGGGCTTTTTTCCTGTTCCATCTGTTGCATCCTTTCAGCCGCGTCCTTCTCGGCCCGCGGAAACACCGGCCCCAACTCGCCTAACCGCGTCCCGGGTTGGAGGCCTCCCCAGCTCAGATGCCGCAGGTCGGCTTTTTCGATCTCGCCCAGCCCAAGCTGCCGCCAAACCTTCGCCGCGGCATCGGGAATGACCGGGTAGACGAGCGCGGTGAGGATGCGAATGGCCTCGGCTGCGGTGTATAGGACCCGTGCACGGAAAACCATCTCCTCTGTATCGCTCAAATCAGGACGTTTCTTCCATGGTGCCTGAAGCGTGAGGAAGCCGTCCGCATTTCCAAGAATGTTCTTCCATAGCATCTCGAGTGTTTGTGAAAAGGTCAATTTCTCGAAGCCCACGCTGGCACTCTTAATCGCATGTTCCACGGTTCCTGCGATAACACTGGCATGTTGGACGACTGGATCGTTGGAATGAGGATCGGGAACAAAGCCTGCTGGAATCACCCCGTCGAAGTACTTCAAAATCATCGCCAAAGTCCGGCTCACGAGGTTCCCATACCCGTTCGCCAAATCCGCGTTGTAGCGCTGCACAAGTGCGTCGAACGAGAACGACCCATCCTGCCCGAAGACGACCTCGCGCAGCAGAAAATACCGCAGCGCGTCGGCCCCGAGTACCGAAAGAATCGTCTCCGCCCGCACAATGTTCCCGCGTGACTTCGACATCTTTGACTGCTCAAACAAAAGCCATCCGTGCGCCACCACAGCCTTCGGCAGCGGCAGCCCCGCGGCCAGCAGAAATGCCGGCCAGTACACGCAGTGGAAGCGCGAAATCTCCTTGCCGATGATGTGCAGCTGCGCGGGCCAGTATTTCTCGAACGCTGATTCGTCGTCGGACCCGTACCCCAGCGCCGTGATGTAATTCGCCAGCGCATCGAGCCACACATAGATCACGTGCGACGGATCATCCGGAACCGCGATGCCCCATTTAAAACTCGTCCGCGAGACAGACAAATCGCGCAGGCCGCCGCGCACAAATGCCAGCACCTCGTTGCGCCGCGCCTCGGGCTGGATAAACTCGGACCGCTCGGCATACAGCTCCAGCAGCTTGTTTTCAAACGCCGACAGCTTAAAGAAGTAATTCTCCTCGCTGACGGTCTCGGTCACACGCCCGCAGTCAGGGCAGGGCGCGCCCGGCCCGGCCTCCACATAGAGCTCGTCAAACACGCAGTACTGGCCCGTGTATGTGCCCTTGTACAGGAAGCCTCGCTCCTTCAGCACGTTCCACAGCTTGCGAACTCCGCGCTTGTGCCGTTCTTCCGTCGTGCGGATATAGTCGTCGTAAGTCAGCCCCATCCGGTCCCACAGCCCGCGAAACTCTGCCGATACGCGGTCCGTAAACGCCTGGGGCTCTTCGCCCGCCAGAGCCGCCGAGCGCTCGATCTTTTGCCCGTGCTCGTCGGTGCCGGTCAGGAACCAAACATCGCGCCCCAGCATCCGCTCGCGCCGCGCAATCGCGTCGGCCGCAACAGTTGTGTACGTGTGCCCGATGTGCGGGCGCGCGTTCACGTAGTAGATGGGAGTGGTCAGGTAAAACGGTGTGCTCGGCTCGGGCATAGTTTTTCTTGCATACGATGCCGCGCTGAGGCGGGCAACCGCAGCCATCATCTTAAAGCTAGACTTTTCTCGCGGCGGAGCGGCGGAATTGTGTTCAAGCAAGGCGTAAATGGCCGGCAGCCGCCCCACGCACTGGCTGCTACACTCGCCACACAGCCTAAAACCCAAGGAAAACGCCCGTGTATCTCGCCGGACAAAAGCTCCTCCTCGCGCGCCTCCGCGCCGTTTTGCGCGAGCTCTACTCGCTCGAGCCCGCCACCCTCGCCGTCGAGCAGCCGCCCGAAACGCGCTTCGGCGAGTACGCCCTCCCCGTTGCCTTCGAGCTCGCCCGCACGCTGAGGAAAGCCCCACGCAAGATCGCCGAAGAGATCGTCGCCGCGCTCGGCCCCGTCCCGGGCTTTGTAGCGTTTGAGGTCGCGGGCGCCGGCTACATCAACGCCCGGCTCGACCGCGTTGCCGCCGTTCAGCTCCTCGCCGCCGACGTCCCCGAGGAAACCACCCGCGCCCCGCAGCACGCCCTTGTGGAGCACACCAGCATCAACCCCAACAAAGCCGCCCACGTCGGCCACCTGCGCAATGCCATTCTCGGCGATACGTTCGTCCGCCTCCTGCGCGCCACCGGCGACCGGGTTTCCGTCCAGAACTATATCGACAACACGGGCGTCCAGGTTGCCGATATTGTGGTCGGCCTTGAGCACCTGCTCGGCCTTTCGCTCTCGCAAGTCGACGCGTGGATCGCGGGCCTCACGCAACCGATCGATTACGCCTGCTGGGACCTGTACGCCCGCACCTCGCAGTGGTACACCTCCGGCAGCCCGGAAGAAAACGCGGCCCGCAAGCAGCTCCGCCTCGACACCCTCCACCGCCTCGAAGCCGGCGGCAACGAGACCGCCGCCATCGCCGACCGGGTCGCCACCGCCATCGTCCGCCGCCACCTCGAAACGATGCAGCGGCTCGGGATCGAATACGACCTGCTTCCCCGCGAAAGCGAAATTCTCCATCTGCATTTCTGGGACGCAGCGTTCGCGCAGCTTAAGGAAACAGGCGTGCTCCGCCTCGAAACCGAAGGCAAAAACAAGAACTGCTGGGTCA
>CAXTVG010000330.1:0-3285 GCA_964247505.1 uncultured Acidobacteriaceae bacterium | reverse complement strand
GGGCGCAGCCGCTGCGGCAGGGCCAGCGCCTTGCCGAGCTGGTGGGGAAGGCCGCCGACTAAGCGCCCGCAGCTCTCGAAAACATAGCTGCTGACCGGCAGAAGAAGCAGGATGTCGCCTTCGATCCTGAATTCGCCGTTCACAAAGGCGCGCGACAGCGTGGAGTCGGTGGGGTCAGCAATGACCGCGTCGAGGAGTTTACGGCTGCTGAAAATAACGGAAAGCGCGGTGGAGCGCCCCGGGGCCGAGGACCAGCGCCATCCGTCCACGGTGCGTACGGAAACGGCCGGGCCTCGGTAGTTTGTAAAAAACTCCGTGAATTGGCTGGTCCGGAGCATGTCGCTGGGCAGGGCTGGGAGTACATATACCTGCTGCCGGTCGCTGCTTACCGTTTCGTGGGACATGGCTGTTTTCGAGTTACCCGTTTGGATGCGGCGCGGGGAGGTCTGCAACCTTCCCCGCGGGAAACCGCTCCCAGTAGGCAGTATGCCACCCAGCCGCGCCGGAATGCCGACACGCCGCAAGACTTTTATTTTTATCGCAGTCGCGGTGCTTTCAAACAGCTTCGGCAATCTGCTGCTGTCCATCGGCATGGACCGGATGCCGAAGTTCAGCTTCGGCGCGATCCCGCATTATCTGCTGGGTGCCGTGACCGACCCGCAGCTGCTCGCCGGAACGTTTCTGACGGCAACGTACTCGTTTGCCCAGCTTTCGCTCTTCAGCTGGGCCGACCTCAGCTTCGTCGTGCCCTGCATCGCCAGCTCCTACGTGATCACGGCGCTGCTGAGCGAGTTCATCTTAGGGGAACCGGTGCACCTGCAGCGGTGGGCTGGCGTGTTGCTGATCTCACTTGGAGTGTTTCTGGTTTCGCGCACACCGCCGGCCACCGCAGCCGCCGATACCTCAGGAAAGCAGGCGAACGAAGCATGAACTACGCAATCATTGCGTTTACCGTCATCATGGGCGCTGCGGGCGACCTCCTGAACTCGCGCGGCATGTCGACCGGCGGCGAGCTCCACGACTTCGGCCCCTCCGGCATCGCCAAGGCTATCCGCTTTATTCTCACGCGCAAGCTGGTGATTCTCGGCATTTGCTGCGACGCAGCCGCTTTTTTCGCGCTGCTGGGGTTGCTTCGGGTGGAGCAGCTGAGCGTCGCGGTTCCGGCCACGGCGCTGGGGTTCGTTCTGGACACGATCGGTGCCAAGTTCCTGCTTGGCGAGCGGGTGCATTGGAAGCGCTGGGTCGGGGTTTTGTGTGTGGCCGGGGGTGTCACCCTCTGCATTGAGTAAAGTTTAGGTTGGACCGCCACTGCTCTTGCCTCCGTGCAGCCCTACCAGCACCAGCCCCGCGACCACCAGCGCCGTGGCCACACTTTTGGTGACGAGAATGCCCTTGGTGAAAGTCTCCTTGAGCAGCTCAGGCTTCCACTTTGTGAGCGCCCAGGCACAGATAAAAATGATGACGTAGCGCTCCCCGGAAATCGCCTCCACGGTTGCCGGGTTGGTGCGGCTGACCGCGAATACCACTAGGAACGAGCCCACGCCGGCGAGGAATCGGTTGACGAAGTAGCCCACCTTGCTGCGCGGCTTTTTCTCTTGCTTGTCGTCCTGTTTCCGCGTGCTGCCGACGATTTGCTTGCGCCAGGCCGGGGGAATCAGGAGCGCGAGCGCGCCCACAGTGGTGCCGATCGTGAAAAACACATAACCATTAATAAAGCCCGAACCGTTGAACGCCATCTTCTGCAGAACATTGGTGAGCCCAAACAGCCCGGCGGCCAAAGCCACGCGCGGCAGCATCTTTCCAAGCGGGCGCTTTTCGGCGAAAAACATGACAAACCCGCCGATGACCATCAGGATAAAACCGGGAACCTGCCCTTCAAGCGATTGCTGTTTGCCCAGCAGGGGTATGGAGATGAGCACAGTAGCAACCGGCGAAAATCCGCCCATGGCGGCCAGCTCCTCACTTGCTTCGCCGGCCTTCAGAGCGTCATAGTAAAAATAGGTGGCGATCAGGTCGACGATGCCCGCCGCAAAAGCAAGCCCCGCAATCGGCCAGGGCGGCATCTTGAAGCCGAAAAAGATCAGAACCAGTCCAAAGACGCTCATCGCGCCCAGCCAGAAAACATAAGTGACCAGACTGCCCATCTCCTTGGAGCCGAGCAGAACTTTGTCCCAAACCAGGGAAATGCCAATTAAAAAATGCGCGACGATCGCGAGCAGGACGCCATCCGCACCGATTGCCTCGATAACACCCATACCTTGGTCTCTCGTGCCGTTGAAAGTGCGGCAGTAACCCACAGCAGAAAGAGGAGTCGGCCCGTAGAATCGTCCGCCGCCGGAGCCCCTCTGCCGCTGCTGTTCGCGCCTCCTGCTCGGGCGAGGCGCTTGGTTTGGAGCTTACGAGTGCAAGATGTGCTTCATGGGGGACCACTCATAAATGGCCGCAAGGATCATCTCAGCCGCGAGCGCCGTTAAGACACCTTTCCACTTGTAATCGAGCGGCGCAAAAATAGCCGCCGCCGCTGCTGCTGAACCGATGCCGTAGCGAACCTTTTGTTCTGTTTCGCTCATGCCGACCACATCCTGAAGATCCATGGTAGTTCCTTTCCGTCGCCTATCTCTGGAGAAGTTAGTAAGTGGATAGGGCGTTTCCTGAAAGTTAGGATGCGGCTATCGGGGATGCCAAGGGTCGCGCAGCGTATTTTCAGCAGGCCATTTCAGGCGACGTTTCGCGGGGCTTTTCGGAAGCTTGTGGACAGCGCGGCTTCGAGGTGTTTCGCAAGCCGGAGCGAAAGGGCGACGATCATCAGGGTCGGGTTTGCATGGCTGCCCGTTGAAAAAACAGAACTGCCCGCAATGTACAGATTCTCGATCCCAAAAACCCTTTGATCGCGGTCGACCACACCGTGCGATGGATCGGCCGCCATCCGGGTTGCGCCCATCGGATGCGCCGGGTCGTGGAATGCCGCTGCGCCCAGCTCCCGGTTGCGCACCCAATCCACGAGCCTCGGCCTGGGTAGGCCGGCGGATTGAAAGGCATCATGAATGGCATGAGACAACCGGACGACGCTTCGCCGCTCCGCTTCCCCGATCTTCCAGTCGATTCTGGAAAGCGGGACGCCGAGGGCGTCGCGCCGGCTGGAAAGCGTGATGCGGCTGTCGGGGTTGGGCGCCTGCTCGACGATGACATCCAGGTCGAGTTTTTTGAAGCGGCGGGGCAGCGGCCGGCCGCGCAGCTTGTTCCATGCTCCCGCGACGGCCTGGGGCGCGCCGCGCGCGATCACCC
>CAXTVG010000329.1:0-3292 GCA_964247505.1 uncultured Acidobacteriaceae bacterium | reverse complement strand
ATCTACAAAGCTGAAAGCAATGGTGCAGGTGGTGTTGTAGAAAGGGAAGAAGGAGGGACTGTGTGTGTGGGGGGGGTGGGGGGCGGTGGGTGGCGCGCGCGTCTACGGGCCGGGCGTCTTTGGAAACGCGACAACGTCGACCACGAACCAGCCGGTCGGGCATCTGGTCGTCGATATCTTCGATAGTTCAAACCATCAACTCTTGTTCCGCGGCATTTCCGACGACAACCTATCCAAACACGCCGATAAGAACACAAAAAATCTCAACAAAAACGTCGACAAGATGTTCGATAAGTTTCCCCCCAAGGCGAATGGCTGAAGCAGATAGCGGATGCTCACGAGCAAAGCGCGCATCTTTCCGCCCGCAAAAGCCGCTGGCAACCCCTCTTCTTGCCCCTGCGAACGATAGAGTGCCCACGTCTCGCTTCCGGGACGTGGAGCTCCGGCAGCGAAACTGCGTGACCTAACCTGGCTTTCCAAATCGAATAGAAACCGCTCCCCTGGGAAAACAACGGCCCGGCGCCAGGCATAGCCCCGGCGCTGTTCTTCCGATCGGAAAGCCGCTCTGGTGAACCAGCTTCGTCCAGGATTCCCCCCAACCATCCTTCGACCCGCAGCGCGCCTCCTACTCGCCCAGAACCCCGCTCAAGGAGCGAGCATGCCACGCCGAACCTCATCTTTGTCCGCGACCGTCTTTCTCGCTGCGTTTCTTCTAGCCCTTCTTCCCGGCTGTTCCCTTCCGTTCCTCACGCCCAAGGTCACCACGGAGTATGACCGAGCCGCCCCGCTCGCCCGCCGCACCTACTCCTGGGGCGGCATGCACATGGAAGTTCCCTCCTACGAGCCAACGGTCCGCGCCGCCATGGACCGCGATCTCGCCAAACGCGGCTGGCTGCTTGCTCCCTCCGGCGGCAGCCTCACCCTGTTCGCCATGGGCGGCATCCGCAGCGAAGCGGAGTTGGAGTCCGGCTATGCAAAGCAAAACCCCGCCTGGTCGCCGCGCTGGAGCGCCCAGGGTTGGGGTTCGGGCTGGAAACCTTTTTACGGCGAAGCCACCGTCGCCGCCCTCGGCAGCGCCGAAAGCCACCTCGTCGTCGACATTTTCGACACCTCGACCCATCAGCTGCTCTTCCGCGGCATCGCCCCCGACCACCTTTCCCGGAGCGAAAAGCAAAATACCAAAAACCTTCAAAAAGCACTCAAACTTATGTTCAAGAAGTTTCCGCCCAAGTCCTGATCTTCCGTACATACTTCTCAACCTACGAGCGCCTCGGGTTCAGCCAAAGGGTTCCAAACCGCCTACGCGGCTGGCGGCCCCTTCGTGGCAGGTCTTCTTCAAAAAACACTCGCCCATTGCGTTTTACGTCTCGTTTGTTCGTCGGACTCCCCGTTACGCCTATCGCGACGTAGACCCTAACCCCTTCCGCATGGCCTTTACCAGCACCCCGTCGGCCGTATCCCCGCTGAGTTCCCAGATCATCATCCCGCCCAAGCCCCGCGCTCTCGCGTACTCCGCTTTGGCCCGCAGCGAGGCCGGATCGTCAAACGTCCAAAAGCTGTCCCCGTCGTAGAGCCATGGCGCGCGCGAGTGCGGATCCCGAAACAACGTCCTCGGCGCGCCGGAACTGCCCATAATCTCGCGGTATGGCGTATCCCCGCGCTCGCTCTTCCCCGTCATCCCCAACCCATGCTCCGCGCCCGCATCCTTCACACCGCTCCAGTGATAGCCGTAGAACGGCGCGCCCATCAGCAGTTTTCGCGCGGGCACACCCGCCTGGAGATACTCCTGGACCGTACCATCCACGTTCCCACTCTCCCGGGTGACCGTCGGTATCGCATACAGGGGTGCGACAATCCCGGTCATTTTCTGCCAGGGCCCGTTGTAGTCGTAGTTCATCAGGCCCACCCGGTCCACGGTTCGCGCGACCAGCCGCCAGTCCACCCCCGGATAACGCGCCAACCCTGGTCCTGCCGCGATGGTCAACAGCGGCCGCGTATGCGCCTGTTTCCCATACGCATCCAGCTGCCGCCGGAACTCCACCAGCAGGGCGTTAAAATTCTCCCCGTCTTCCGGGCCCGACGGGTACTCCCAGTCCACATCAATGCCGGTGAACAGCCCCGGCGCCCTTACCCCCGGCGCTACGTTGCCGCGCAGAAAAACGTCAATGCAGGAAGCCACAAAAGCCGCCCGCTTCTCCGGCCTCGCCGCGTCGGCGAATGAGGCTGCCTTGCCCTCGATCGAGATCAGCATCCGGATGCGCGGGTATCGCCGGTGCAGCTCCTGGAGCTGATGAAACTCGCCTTTGAGCGGAGCTTCGGACGCGTCCGCCGTCCCATTCACGCTCATCTCGGCCGTGTATGCATGCTCGATGTCCGCGTTCGGGTCGGCAACCGCGCAGCGCCCATCCACGATAAATGCCTGCGAATAGTCGATCTGGTCCAGCAGCCGCGCAGACGCGCTCGTGACCAGCGCCCGCGCCGACCACGGTGGGGATTGATACAAACCCCATTGCGGCAGGTACCCCACCAGAATTGGCTTTTCCGCATGGGACGTGAAAGCCAGGAAGCAAAGAAGGAGAAGGGCGGCACGGGACATGCGCTCTAGGATGACAGCCCAGCGCCTACCCCAAACGTAACGGTACCGAAGGGTTTGTGAAACAGAAAAGAGGCGAGGGCCCGGATAAACTCAAACCACCTTCAGCAAAGTGTCGAGCGGGAACAGGATGGGCCAGACGATCGGCCTGACCGGTGTTCGCCGCTGAAACGGTGAACACCGGTTCCAATGCTGGAGGTGGCCTATGGATGCAAAGACATCCTGGGTGCATCTGCTGGTTTCGATAAGGCTTGATGCCTTCACGATTCTTGCAGTATGTAGCCTGGTCAGACTATTGCGAAAGCGGTAGTCAAATGGCTCTCGGTGGGCGACAACCATCGAGGGCCTACCAACTTCCACACCTGCATTTGATGCTCCCCACCAACAGAAGTCAACCCCTTCGGCCCATTTCGCGCCAGACCAATTCCCACTGTAAGGTCTAAAATACAAGCCGACGATGCCCCGCTCCGCCCCAGTTACAAAGCGCTTTTGCCGTGGCCGCCACGACCGCGGCCGCCGGGGTTGATCGCGCGCCCGCTCGCCTCGCTTTCCGCCCCCTCCCGACAACAAAGGAATTCTCATGAGCACCCCCGTTTCCGCCCCTAGCAACAGCTTCCACGCCCGCGCCTCGTTTCGCTCGGGCAGCGACACGTACACGATCTACCGCCTCCAGGCCCTCGCCGAGCGCGGGATCCGCCT
>CAXTVG010000328.1:0-3295 GCA_964247505.1 uncultured Acidobacteriaceae bacterium | reverse complement strand
TCTCGGGCGCAAGCTCGAACCGCAACGTGGGATGTGCGGGAGCGTGGCGACTAGGGGGAGCACGGCTCCCACTCGACTCGTCGCGTTCTCAGATGGTGCGATACCGGCTACTTGCGGATTCCCAGCTTGCCGATGACTTCGCGGTAGCGGTCGGTGTCGTTCAGTTTCAGGTAGTCCAGCAGGCGGCGGCGCTTGCTTACAAGCATCAGCAAACCGCGGCGCGAGCTGTGGTCCTTAGCGTGGGTGTCGAAATGCGAAGTCAGCTCGCCGATGCGCTCGCTCAAAATGGCGATCTGCACTTCGGGGCTGCCGGTGTCGCTTTCATGAGTGCGAAAGCGGGAGATAATGTCAGTTTTCTTTGCGGGGGCCAGCACGGGCGTCCGTTGCTCCTTGAGCGTGTTTTTGGTTGCGTCCACTTCCTAAGTGTATGCAGTGAGAATACCATGCTGGTTTCCGGCCGGCGCTAGAACAGTTGGAAGTTGACCTCGATATTGATCTCAACCGGAACCGGACGGCCGTTCAGCATCGCGGGCTTGAACTTGTACTGCTTCACCGCTTCCACCGCTTTTTCGTCCAGGCCCATGCCGAGAGGGCGGAGAACGCGGATGCGCTGTGGATTGCCTTGGGCGTCGACGATAATCGACAGCACTACGACGCCCTGATATTTTTGGCGCCGCGCTTCGTCTGAGAACTCCGGATCGACCGAATAGACCAGCTTGGGCGAGGAAACGCCGCCGCCTGGGTGGTACGGTCCGCCGCCGGTGCCTCCGTCGGAGCCGGGTCCCATCCCGGTGCCGGACCCGATGCCGAGGCCGCCGCCGTGGCCGGAACCAATGCCGGAGCCCCCGCCGTTTCCGGCCGACAAGGTCGCATTCGGAGCCTGGGGAATGCCGAGATTGGGCATGTTGGTGTTCGGCATCTTGATGTCCGGCATCTTGATGGCCGCGGGTACGGGGAGCTTGGGGTGGTCTACCAGCAGGACTTGGGGCGGTGTGACGGGCTGCTTGGCGAACTCCGGCAGCTTGCCCTTGGTAGGCGGCACGATCTCATGATTGCCGCCGCCTCCGCCGCCACCCGCGGGCTTTACGGCAGGGGCCTTCGGCACATAGGCCGAAATGTCAAGCGGGGTCACTTTGGCTTTTTCCAAGAACGGCGTCTTGCTCTTGGGCCACAGGAACAGCAGCAGCGCCAGGCCCACGTAGATCAGAATGGCCGCGGCGCTCGACCATGGGGAGCGCTTTTCCGCAAATGGGTCGCGCACCGCGATTGGCGTCGAGGTGAGCTCGAGCGGCGGCAGCTTTTTCGGGCGAAACACGTCGCGGACGTTGCCGGCGAGCGACTCCCAGATGCTGCCCTCGGCGCCGACGGGCAGGAGCTCAGTATGGTCCAGCGATCGCGTCGGGCGCGGCGCCAGTTCTTCTTCCGGGGGAGTCAAAACCTGGTTGCTCATCTGCTTATTCCGCCGTTTGCCGGGTCCTTGCCCGTTATTATCGCGCGTTTCGGGCTCCCAAGTCTCTGCTCTGGATAGGAGTGCCCCAGGAGTAGACGAATCAGGAACCGCCGAAGTTACCGGGCGATACAATCAAGTTTCACGAAAAGGCCGGATTTGTACAGTGCCTTTCGTACCTATAAGGATGCTTTTTGAACCCGATGGCCAATACCCAGACCCCCACGCCCATGGCCGATAGCCGAAACGCGGAGCCAAGCGCCGCGCCCGAGTTGAAAAAGACATTGTCGCTGCCGGAAACCGCCTTTCCCATGAAGGCTAACCTGCCCCAGAACGAGCCGGCGCGGCTGCGGGCCTGGGCGGAAATGGGGTTGTACGAGCAGATTCGGGCCGCACGGCGGGGCGCGAAGAAGTACGTACTGCACGATGGGCCGCCGTATGCAAATGGACCCATCCACCTGGGGCATGCGCTCAACAAGTGCCTCAAGGATTTTGTGGTGAAGTCAAAAACCATGGCCGGCTACGACGCCCCCTACGTGCCGGGCTGGGACTGCCATGGGCTGCCGATCGAGATCAAGGTAGACGAGCAGCTGGGGCGGCGCAAGCTCGAAATGCCGGCGGAGCAGTTTCTGGCAGCCTGCCGGACGTATGCGCAGAAGTACGTTGACCTGCAGCGCGCGCAGTTTGAGCGGCTGGGCGTGTTTGGGCAATGGGACAAGCCTTACCTCACCATGTCGCCGGAATACGAAGCAGCGACCCTGGAGACGTTTTACCGGTTTCTCGAGCGCGGGTTCGTCTACAAGGGCCTCAAGCCGGTGTACTGGTGCCTGCACGACCGCACCGCCCTGGCCGACGCTGAGATCGAGTACGAAATGCACACCTCGCCCAGCGTGTACGTGCGCTACCGGCTCGTTTCTCCAGTCGCCGGGCTGGAAGGGCTGCATGCGTGGGCGATCATCTGGACCACGACGCCATGGACGCTGCCGGCTTCGGTCGCGATCGCGTTTCATCCGGAGCTTGAGTACGTGGCCCTGCGGGTGGCGTCCGGCGACGTGTACATCGTTGCGGCTGCGCTTGCAGAGAGCGTGCGGGAGGCCTGCGGGCTGGGTGCGGTGGCGGAGGTCGCGCGTTTTCAAGGCGCTGCGCTGGAGCGGGCTGAGTTCGAGCATCCCTTTCTGGACCGGCGGGTGCTTGGGGTGCTTGCCGATTACGTCACAACCGACCAGGGGACCGGCGCCGTCCACACGGCGCCCGCGCATGGGGCGGATGACTTCGCAACCGGCGTCCGCTACGGACTGAGCGCCGAGTGCAATGTGGACAGCGCGGGGCGTCTACGGAACGGAGTGGCAGCCTGGGAGGGCAAAACTGTTTTCCAGGCCAACCCGGACATCATCGAGCACCTGCGGGAGCGCGGGGCTTTGCTGGGGCAGGCTGAGATTTTTCACTCCTACCCGCACTGCTGGCGGTGCCACCGGCCCGTGATCTTCCGGGCGACCGAGCAGTGGTTTATTGGGATGGAAACCGCAATGCCGTACGCGCGCAATCGTTCGAGCTCTGTCGAAGAGTTCGATGAGTATGGAACTCACGGTGACCGGACGTTCCGTGAGCGCGCGCTGGAGCAGATTCGCACCGTGACATGGGACCCGAAGTGGGGCCAAGAGCGCATCGCGAACATGGTGGCGACGCGGCCGGACTGGTGCATCTCGCGGCAACGGGTGTGGGGGGTGCCGATCGCGGTGTTCCTGTGCGGGGCATGTCATGAACCGCTGCGGAACAAGGCCGTGAACGCGCGCGTGGTGCAGCTGGTGCGCGAGGGCGGCGCGGGCGCTTGGCACACGCACTCGGTTG
>CAXTVG010000327.1:0-3318 GCA_964247505.1 uncultured Acidobacteriaceae bacterium | reverse complement strand
GCCTCTCGCAGGAAAACGCCGCAGTCCGACCGGATTGAGCGGGCGCACCCAGCCGCTCTCCGGCCGCCCCTGCCGCGGCGACCTTCCGTACACAAGGCGACTTCGCCATACACGCCTCAGCGTCCATCGTCAGCCGGTTCTACGCCCGCGACGAGTGAACCCGCAGCCGGCTCATTGCGTGCCCTCTCCAGTGGTGTTTCAATGGCGCTACGTGCGCAGACTGTTTTCCATCCTGCTGTTGCTGGCGTTGTGTCTGCCTTTGCTGACGCCGCTGATGGCTTTGGGCCAGGATGCGGAAGCAGGCCTGCCCGCATGCTGCCGGCGCGACGGCAAGCACCACTGCATCATGCGCATCAGCGAGCGCGGCAAGCTCGTCAGCCACGATCTTCAGTTTCGGGCTCCAATCCAGAAATGCCCTTATAGACCCGGCGCCATAGCGTCTGCACAACCCAACCTTCTTACAGCACCTCCGCCGTCCGCTTCTGTATATGGCGATCTGGTCAGTCATCCGGCAGGTTTCGCGCAGACGGAGGCCAAGTGCCGCGTCTCGCGAGATCGCTCCCACCGCAAGCGAGGACCACCCGCACTGATGACTCTCTGACTCTCGCGGGCCTGTTCCGGCCTGCTCAGGTTCAGCTTGGCTGAAGCCGTTCTGTCCGCGTCCATACGGCACGAACTTATTCAGCCCCATGTCTTTGTGAGGACACGTGCGTCATTTTAGACCTACGCTCGTTGCGCTCTGCGCAGCGGTGGCCCTGCCCTTGTCTGCACCTGCGCAGGCCGGGCCCGCGCAAGCAACCGTTTCGGGAGTTGTCGTAGATACCCGGGGCAGCAGCATCGCCGGAGCCCATATCTCGCTTTTCCAGGTTTCAGCTTCCAAACCCCTTGAGACTACGTCCGATGCCACGGGGCGCTTTAGTTTCCGCGGCCCGATAGTGGGCGAATACACCCTGCTGATCGCGGCAAACGGTTTCCAAAGCCTTTCCAAACCGGTCATAGCGACGCGGCAGATAAACCAGGACAGCATCTACACGCTCCAAATCGCTTCCGCTCAAACCACCGTCGTGGTGACAGCCACCCGATCCGCTCGTTCCGTTGCTGACGTACCCGCCAGCGTGAGCGTCCTGAGCAGCGAACAGGTGGAGCGGACCCCGGCCAGAACCATCGACGATGTACTGCGGCGAGTCCCATCCGTCGATCTGCCGCTGGCGAGCACAAATGAGCAGCACCCAACGGATACCATCGTCTCCATGCGGGGCTTGAGTGGCATCCGGTCGCTTGTGCTGCTGGATGGCATTCCGCTCAACGATCCGTTTTTTGGCTTTGTTCAGTGGAGCGAGATACCCCTTGAGACTGTGGACCGGGTTGAGGTCGTGCGGGGTGGCGGCTCTACATTGTGGGGCAATTACGCCATGGGCGGCGTCATCAACGTGCTTACCAGGCCGGTCGACAAAACGGAGCTTGTGGTGGAATCGGCCGGAGGAAGCCGGGGGACGTACCGCACGGACGGCCATGCGGCTTTCGCGGGCACGCAGTACGGCGTGGGGATCGACGCCGGCACCAGCCACAGCAACGGGTACCTCGAGCAGGAAAAAGGCTATCGAGGGCCGATCGATGTACCGACTTCCTACACGTCAGACACGCTGGCGCTCTCCGGCGATGCGGCGCTCGCTTCCAATCTGAACGCCCGTGGCCGGATCAGCTACTACAACAACGCGATGAACTACCTGACCCATCTGCAGACGAATGGGGAAGGAACTTGGCGGTACACCGGAGCGCTGGACTGGAAGCCCCGAGATCGCGATGTGCTCAACCTGAATGCGTTTCATGATGACGAGCGCTTTTCGACAAACAATACAGGCGCTCCGGATGGCGCCGACCCCACCCAGTTCGAATACATCCAGAACATTCACCGCACGCTGGTGAGCGACACCGGTGCGTCGCTGATTTGGGAAAAAACCTTTACGAGGGTACTTCGCTCATTTTCGGCGGGCGGCGACTACCACGGCATTCGCGGCAGCGATTCCGCCAACATCTACGACCAGACCAACGCATACATTCGAACGGACCTCGGTTCCGGCAACCAAAGGTTCCTTGGAGGTTTTTTCCAAACCGACCTGCGCCCGTTGGAGCGCCTTCAGGTTTTATTCAGCCTTCGGTACCAGAACTTCTACAGCTACAACGGCCTGGACGACACCCCGGGCGGTCTCGGAAGCAACGTCCCGACCCGGAGCAATAACGCCGTCGATCCCCGCTTGTCTGTGCGCTACCAACTACCGAAAGGCTTTGCCCTGCGGGGAGCCCTTTACAGAGCGTTTCGTGCGCCGACACTGGACAATCTGTACCGGTCGGCGT
The DNA here is from genome assembly GCA_964247505.1 of uncultured Acidobacteriaceae bacterium. Lineage (GTDB taxonomy): Bacteria > Acidobacteriota > Terriglobia > Terriglobales > Acidobacteriaceae > EB88. The sequence continues at coordinate 963 of CAXTVG010000327.1, read as the reverse complement.
CCGTTCCCGGGTATATCCTCTACAGCAATGCTTCCCTGGCTCCCGAGACACTGAACGGCGGCGAGTTCGGGTTCGACTTCGACAAAGGGCCGATACGCCTTCAGGCCACGGCGTATGACAGCCGTATCTCCAATCTCCTCACCTACCGGTATCTCGATCCACATACCCTGCCGGCAGGCTTCGACATCGGAGCCCGGCTTATCAATGCAGCCAGTGCCGTCAGCCGGGGCTTCGAAGGGGAACTGGATTGGCGCCTTCGACCGAACCTCAGCACGGTGCTGGGCTATACCTACGCGGACTCCCTGGTCACCTCGAATCCCGAAGACCCAGCCGGCGTCGGAGTGCAACAGCCTGGCATTCCCAAAAACCGCGCCACCGTCGGTATCGATTGGACAGCCCCTTACCGCCTTCAGTTCTCGCCGCGCTTTCGGTACCTTTCACGCACCAGTGGCGATCCCGACAACATCTACCACACCGATCCTCACTTCATAGCCGATATCGCGATCAGTGCTCCCCTTAGAAGAGATCTGGACGCCTTTGTCCAGATCGAGAACCTTTTCGACAGAACCTATATCGGCACGAACGATGGCTTTACAGCCCCTCTCCTTGGCAGGCCGTTTACCGCGGTGGCAGGGGTCCGGTTCAGTCTGCATCGATGAGCACTTATCGTGAATTGAGCGCCCAAACCTGAGCAGTCGCGAAACGTTTCCACGCCGGCTGACGGACGGCACCGGCGCCCAGAAGTATCTCTACCGCACCTTGTCGCAGCGAAGCCGCCACGAACAGCTGCTTCCTACCCCACCGCGCATATGCTTGTAGAGAAAGCATCCGCATGACACCAAACCCAACTCACCCCCTCCGCATCGGCGTCCTCGCCATCCAAGGCGACTACGCCGCCCACGCCGCCGCACTCCGCCCCGCCTCCGCCGCACGCAACAAACCCATCACACTGGTCCTCGTCCG
>CAXTVG010000326.1:0-3320 GCA_964247505.1 uncultured Acidobacteriaceae bacterium | reverse complement strand
CTCCCACGTCATCCTGGCGCAATCCTTCGGCGGCGTACTGGCCGGCACCGTCACGTGGCAGCAGTTCAGGGAAAACCGGGTTCTTCCCATCACCGCCACGGTTCCCACGGCCGCGAACCGGGTCGGCGACTTCACGGCGACGCTGAACAGAAATATTGTGCTGGGAACAAACCCGTGCGATGGGCAGCCGATCTACCAGGGTGAAATCTTTGATCCGGCGACAACGCGGAACGCGGCTGCCCCGGGCGGAGGCACAGTCCAGTGCCGCCTGCCCTTCGCCGCCAACGGCGCCCTCAACGTGGTCCGGCAAACCGCATTTCACAGGTCGCGAGCAAGTTAACCGACATCCTGCCTGCGCCTACCAACGCCAATCTCCAGAACAACTACTTTTTTACGGCGAGCGGGACCACGGTGCTGACGCCGGAGGTCATCCGGATCGACCACTCCTTGAGCGGCAAGGGGGATCCTTACTCATTCGGCTGCGCAACCGGTATTCCGGGCCTGCCCACCTGCATCCGCTACAGTCAGGTTCCCGGGCAGGACCTGCTGTCCCAAACCTGGCGGAGCGGCCGCTTCAACCCGTTCAAGGGCGGCCAGAACCTCGTCTTCAATCCGGCGAGGTTTGCGGACCCGAACAAGTTTGTCGGCCAAACGAGCGGCCCGACGGGCTACACCTTCGGCGACCTGCCGCGCGTGAACAGCCAGGTACGGCAGTCCGCTTACCTGGCCGAGGATGTAAGCCTCAGTAAGACGACCCGCGTTCGCGAAGGAGTCGATCTCGAGTTTCGGGCGGAGTTCTTCAATCTGTTGAACCGGCACGATTTCGGAGGCGCGGATACGAATCCTACAAACCCTGGCTTCGGCCAGATCGCTGGACTGGGACAGGAAGGGCCGCGATCGGGGCAGGTTCGACTTGTCGTGACCTTCTAATTTCAACCCGGCGCGGAGCTCAACCTGCGCCGCTCAACCGCAGTATCCGGAAAGGAAGCGTGTTATGCATTTCCCCCAATTGCATTGCACGCGTCGGCAGCTATGGTGCAATCCCACCCTCGCAAGTCACGGCAGTTCTTCAGCACGAGCCTGGCTGCAAGCGCGGCGCTGGCTGGACTCGTTGCGCTGCCGGCCGCCTTCGCGCAGACCGACCCCTGCCAGCCAAATGGCGATGCACCTGATCATAGGAATCAGGTGTTTCCAGGCTTCGCGCCAGGGGGCGCGAGCACCACGGAAAACGATGGCTTGCCGGACGGGTGGACCATCGTGGTGCAGGAAATATCCGCCTGGAACGGGAACATAGCCAATCCATGGAACTATCAGGCGGCACCGAACGGCTGCGGCAGCACTTGTCAGCAGCCCTAAGCGCAATCAGGTAAGAAAGAGGGCTGGCGGGAGACCGGCGGCCCTCTTCGCGCTTAGCCCCAAGAGCTGAACGCGCAGAAAGATGTTATTCAACGCCGCGTAGTCTGCTGCCACGGCGACATTTTGGAGCAACACCAGGAGGCACGTTGAACGAGGGAAGAAGGCGCAAAGTGTCCGAGATCGAAGCGGCTTCTGTGACAAGGCGGCAGTTCCTCCGAGCGGGAGGCGGGGCGTTGGGCGGCATGGCCCTTGCATCGACAGCAGGGGGTGAGCAGGCCGATACGGGCGGCGCTTCGGCCGGACAAGCCGGGCGGCGGTCGCCCAAAGCATCGTCTTTCCTTGATCTGCTGCGCGCGCCGGACGAAGTCACCGTGTACAAAGGGTTCGAAAAAACGCTCCCAACAGGCATGATTCCGCTGAAGCGCAGTGGAGAGCAGTGGACCGGCGGACAGGTTGTGTTCGAGCACAAACTGGACCACGACGCGCTCACCATGGCGCTTGCCGCCCCATCGACACTGGTCGCCGCCGTGCATGTGCGCTGGCGGGCAGAGGTGGATCCGGGACTGCGGGCGCTTGGCGATGCGTGGGAGCGCAGCTATGGGGAACTGGGCTGGCGCAATATGATTCCGGAGCGCGTGATGCCCTGGTATTTCGCAACCTACGATGGCATCGCGTGCCATGGCTACGGCGTGAAAACCGATGCATGCGCTTTGTGCTTTTGGCAGCTGGACCCGCAGGGCGTGTCTCTGTGGCTGAACGTGACAAACGGCGGCAGCGGAGTGGAACTCGGCCGGCGACAGTTGCGGGCGGCAACGGTCGTCAGCCGCCACGGGGCCGATGGCGAGAATGCGATGGAGGCCGTCGCCGGGCTGTGCCGGGTTCTGTGCGCGCGCTCCACCCGGCGAACAACCCCGATCTATGGCGTGAACGACTGGTGCTACAGCTACGGGCGCAGCACTGCGCAAACCATCCTGCGCGATACGGAGTTTGCCGTCGGGCTCTCGCCGCGCGCGGGCGTTCGTCCGTTCTCGGTCATCGATGGCGGCTGGAGCGATGGGACGGCGGCGTGGCCGGACATGGGGCGGCTGGCCGCGGACATCAAACAGCGCACAGCTCGGCCCGGTATCTGGATTCGTCCGCTCGAAGCGCCGCAGAGCGCACCGCGTTCACTGCTGCTTCCCGATTCGCGCTTCGGCGAAAAACAGCAGCGGGCGCGCGAGCTAGCCTTCGATCCAACAGTACCGGAGGCTCAGGAGAAGATTCGGGCCAAGCTGCGCCAGGCGGCAGGCTGGGGCTACGAAATGGTGAAGCACGACTTCAGCACCTACGACCTGCTGGGCCAGTGGGGGTTTGAGATGGGACCGCAGCCTACCCTGCCGGGCTGGTCGCTCCACGACCGCAGCCGTACCAACGCGGAGGTCATCGCGGGGCTTTACACCCTCATTCGCGAGACCGTCGGCAATGAGGTGCTGCTTGATGGCTGCAACACAGTCGGCCACCTGGGCCAGGGCATTTTCGATCTCGACCGCACCGGCGACGATACCAGCGGACGTCAATGGGAGCGCACGCGGCGCATGGGCGTCAACACGGCCGCATTCCGGCTTCCGCAGCACGGAGCCTTCTTTACCTTGGACGCAGATCTGGTGGGCATCACGGAGGCGGTCCCTTGGGAGTTCAATCGCCAGTGGCTCGATCTGCTGGCGAGAAGTGGCATCACAACCATGGTTTCTCCAGGCCCGCCCGCGCATGGACCCCAGCAGCAGGCGGCGATCCGTGAGGCGTTCGCGACTGCCGCGGCAGGCGGTCTCGCAGCGAAACCGATCGACTGGATGGAGTCGAGTGCTCCAGAAAAATGGAGTCAGGGCGGCAAAGAACAGCAATACCACTGGAGCGGCAGCAATGGAACATCGCCGTTTCTTGGCCCTTGATTCATGTTTCTTGGAAGAGACGAGTCACTCTCTTGT
>CAXTVG010000325.1:0-3331 GCA_964247505.1 uncultured Acidobacteriaceae bacterium | reverse complement strand
GAAGATCTCCGTGCTGCCCAGTTCCGGGATCAAAAGGCCGAACTGGAGCGCGTTTGCTCGCGCCGGCTCCGCTACGTATGTGCCGGAGCCCACCCGCCGCGTGACCAGGCCGGCGCGCTGCAGTTCCTGCACGGCCCGGGTTACGGTAATGCGCGACGAGTTGAACCGTTTGCACAGCGCTGCTTCGCTCGGGAGACGGTCGCCGGGCTTCCAGGTTTTTCGCTCGATTTCGGCCAGCAATTCGTCGTAAATGCGCCGGAAAAGGGGCTTTCCAGGCGACGCAATCTCGTGTTTTCCGGTGAAATTTGTTTGCTTTTTACTGCCTTTTCTGGTCACAAAAAACGCCTCTGGCACCTAGTAGATATAGCAGATTGCTCAAAGCTGCTCTAGAGTTGCGCCCATCCCGTCCGGGAACATAGGCGCAGCATCTTTCGCAGGCGGAGTTGGTCAGCGTGGCGGCTTGGCGGAAAGCGGCGCGCCTTTTCCCTCGGTGAGTGCGACGATGCGGTCGAGCGCGGGGGCGGGGAACTGTTCGCGCTCGCCGTTGGGCCAGCGCACCTCGATGGAGGCAAGCCCGGGCGTCGCGCCCAGGCCGAAGTGCAAGCGCAGGTCGCTCGAGGAGCTGTAGCTTGATCCGGAGCGCACCTCGTCCACCCAGCTGCGCGCCGCGCCGAGCAGGGTGACGCGGGCACCGATCGCGTCGCGGTTGGACTGTGTCCCGGCCAGCCGCAGCCCGAGCCAGTGGTTCGCGTTTTTGGCTTCGTTTACCAGCAGCATGGGCCGGTCGCTCAAGTTGTTGACCACAGCCGAGAGCCGCCCATCGTTCCACAGGTCGGCAACGGCGAGCCCGCGCCCGGAGAGCGGCTCGGTGAGCCCTGGGCCGCTGGCTGCGGACGCGTCCTTGAACTTGCCCGCGCCCGCGTTCCAGTACAGGAAGCGCGGCTCGCGAAAGCTCGCGCCCAGCTTGGCCGCGTCCACCTCCGGGTAGACGTGGCCGTTGACGACCAGCAGGTCGGGGCGGCCATCGTTATCGACGTCGGCGAACATCGCGCCCCAGCCCAGCGCATCCGAGTGGACGGCGAGCCCCGCGGCGAAGGTTTCGTCCGAGTAGGTGCCGTCGCCGTGGTTGCGGTACAGGGTCGCGGTGTCGTCGGAAAAGTTGGTTTTGAACAGGTCGATGTGCCCGTCGCCGTCGTAATCCGCGGCGGTGGAGCCCATGCCCGCCTGCTCGCGCCCGTCCTCGTTGAAGGCCACGCCTACGTCCGCCGCTGTGTCAGTAAATGTGCCGTCGTGGTTGTTGCGGTAGAGGATGGCCGGGGTTGAGTCGCAGGCCACGTAGACGTCGGGCCAGCCGTCCTCGTCGTAGTCCAGAGTGGTAACGGAAAAGCAGTAGTGGCCGGGCGTTTTCGTAATCCCGCTGGCCGCGCTTACGTCCTTGAAGCGGCCGCCGCCCTCGTTGTGGTAGAGGAGGTTGGGCGCGCTCGGCAGCCCGCGCGGGCCGCACATCACGGGCGTTCCTTTCCAGGTGCAGCCCGCGCCTTTGCCCGGCTCCGGCACCTTAGCCAGGTCGAAGTGGACGTAGTTCGCGATCATCAGGTCGAGCTTGCCATCGCGGTCGTAGTCAACAAACGCGCAGCCCGTGCCCCACTCCTGCCCGGTCCCGGCCACGCCTGCCTGGGCGGATACGTCGGTGAAGCGGCCGTGGCCGTCGTTATGGAACAGGTGATTTGCGCCATAGGCGGTCACGAACAGATCGTCGAGCCCGTCGTTGTCGTAGTCGCCCACGCACGCGCCCTGGCCCCATCCGGTCGTGGCCAGCCCGGACTTTGCAGTCACGTCAGAGAAGGTGCCGTCGTGGTTGTTGTGATAGAGATGGCTGGTGGGTGCGGCTTGTTTTTGCCCCGGCAGCAGGCCGCCGTTGACCAGAAAGATATCGGGCCAGCCGTCGCGGTCGTAGTCCAGGATGGCCGCGCCCGAGCCGGTTGCCTCGACGATGTAGCGCTTGTTCGCGGGGTCGCCGTTGACGTTGCGCGCGGTGAGGCCGGCCTTCGCGGCCACGTCCACAAACCACGCCGGGCCGGGGTGCTCCGCCGTCGCGGGATACACGGCCTGAGCCTGTTCACACAGCGGCCAGAAGAGCAAAAACAGCAAAAGTCTCACTTTGCCGCGAGCCCTTTCGCCGCCGGGCCCATCGGCACTGTGCGCACGATGCGGCCGCCTTCCTCGATCACATACAGGCAGTTTGCTTTCAGGTCCTTGAGCGTATCCGTCGCGCCGCTGGGCCAGGCGATTTCGACCAGGTCGGCCTTGGCCGCGGTGTTGAGCCCGAAGTGAATCCGCAGGTCGTTTTGCGAGTAATAGCTGCCGCCGCTGCGGACTTCCTCGATCTGCAGCAGAGGCTTGCCGGGCGCGGCCTCCGAGCCTGTTGTTGCCGTCACGGCAATGCGCGCGCCGACCGCGGTGCGGTTGCTCTTTTTGCCGACGAGCCGGATTTTGATGAAGCTGCGAGGGCTGCTTGCATCGCACCGCAGCAGTTGCGGCGCAGAGTTGACGCAGTTGACCACCACGTCCACGTCGCCGTCGTTGTCGTAATCGCCGAAAGCACAGCCGCGCGCCGCCGCCGCCGCTATGATGCCCGGCCCGGCGATGCTCGTGACCTCTTCAAACTGCCCATTGCGCAGGTTGCGGTACAGGTATTTGTGCTCAGAATAGGGCGCGTCCAGGTGCGCGGCGTCGACCTCCGGATACACATGGCCGTTGGAGATAAAAATGTCGAGCCAGCCGTCGTTATCCGCGTCGAGAAAACCCACGCCCCAGCCCAGGAGCCGCGTGTTGATGCCGAGGCCGGATAGGTAGGTGCGATCCTCGAAGGTACCGTCGCCCGAGTTTTGATAGAGCGAGTCGGTGTCGCCGGCGAAGTTGGTTTTTACGATGTCGAGCAGCCCGTCGCGGTTGAAGTCGCCCACGCCCACGCCCATGCCGGCCTGCGGTTTGCCGTCGGGCGAGTAGGCCACGCCTGCTTCAATCGCCTGGTCCTTAAACGTCCCGTCCTTCTGGTTTGCGTAGAAGGTCGCGGCGGTTGAGTCGTTCGCAACGTAGATATCGGGCCAGCCGTCGTTGTCGAAGTCCGCGACCGCTACTGAAAGTCCGTAGGTCCCGATCGTGTCCTCGATGCCTGCTTTCTTCGACACATCGGTAAACGTCCCGTCGCCGTTGTTGTGGTAGAGGATGTTTTTGCCGCCGTCGAGCCCCGGCGGCCCGCACGCGACGGGAATGCCCTTGTACGCGCAGCCCGCTGCTTCGGGCAGGGGCGCGGGTGTCAGGTCGCAGT
>CAXTVG010000324.1:0-3332 GCA_964247505.1 uncultured Acidobacteriaceae bacterium | reverse complement strand
GGACGAGTACGGCGAGCATCAGTACGGCCGCATCGACCTCCACATCGACGACCGGCTCAAAAACAACGCCATCGCGAAGGCTCGCGCCGGGGCCGCGGAGTTCGCCGAAAAAGGCTCAACCGCCCTGACTTTCGCCGGAATGCAGGTCGAACGCGTCTCCACCCTGGACGGCATCAAGTTCTTCCTCCGCAACCCCGAAGCGGAAGGACGGCCCAACGCCGCCGAAACCTGGCTTCTTCTCCGCGCCTCCGGGACCGAGCCGCTGCTCAGGATTTACTCGGAGTCGTGCTCGAAGGAATCGGCAAACGCACTGCTGGAGGCCGCACGGGCGTTTACGGTGGGGAGCTCGGATTAGCTGCGGCTCTCCACTTGGATAGATATTGTTCAGGGCAGTGGTGGCCGCGACGTCTTTAGCGCGAGCCGGTCGATAGTGGCCATATCGTGCTCGAATCCTCGACATCGTAGGCCCACTCCCAAACTTCATGTTGCTTGAGGAACCCGTCTAGCTCATACCGGGTTCCGAAGCCGAGCAGCAGCCGAGTCTCAAACGTTGACAGCGCTCCAGAGCGGTACCCAGCAATGGCCAGCGCTTCGATAGCCACCCGCGCCGGTTGCTCGCGATCGGCCAGATCATCCGGAAGTTCGACAGTGATCTGCATAGGACAACTATCGCACGAATGTCTGACCTGGAAGCAGCACATGCTCACTGATTAGATTTGCGAATATGTTCCCGTCAGGCGCTCCGAAGGAGACGCGCGGGTTGTACACGCGTTGCTTCTACAGGCGATTACGAGGAACAGCGTCAATTGCACTAAGCTCCTTGAGAAAAGTTTCTGCCGTCGGGTTCACTTGAAATCTCCAAGGCATGTAGAAGGATGTCATGTCGTCAACCGTCATGACCCCTATAACAATCAGGAGATCTCCAGGAAGAAACTGCTCGCCGAAGCCGGGATCAAACATGCCGAAGTTAGCACAATGACTTACTGTGATATTTAGATTGTCGGGAATTATGAAACATCCGGCGTCTCGACGGTTTTCCATTGGAAGGAGCACTCCTCGGAACAGACTTTTATCGGCGTGATTGAACTCAAGTTTACAGAAGCACAAAGCTGCATTGTGTGAGTGGCCAGTGGCGGGAAGCAAATATTTTTCAGGCTCAGCAAGCTTGGCCACGATCTCGTCCCCCAACGCTTTTTGCAATGATGTAAGCAATGTTGGCTTGTACGCTTCAGCAACGCGTTTTGCCGAGTTCCAGTCTTCTGCGTGCTCACGGGTATTCAGGCTTGGCGTACTCGGGAAGTTTACCGGGCACCCAAACTCATCGCAGTCAATCCGCTCTTCTCTGCACAGGTTCTTTGCAGTGCAGAGTATTCCAGGATTTGTTTTCAAGGCTTTGTCTGCCGCCAGCCTGCGACTTAGAGTGCGGTTTCTCTCTTCAACTTGAATCGCGAACTCTTTGACTCTGTCTCCTATCACCCCCGAGATAATGCCGGACGTTAGTGCCAGGAGTGAGCACACGTAAAGTGTTGGCGAAATCGCGCCTTCTTTAAATCCGAGTGGAGACGAAAGAAAATTGTCAGCCAGTCGCATAACGACGAAAAGAGCCGATAGCCAACAAACAAGACGTGCCGAAACCTGCACGATTCTCAAGAAGGTCTTCAGCCTTGGTCGTGTCGTCACTCGACTATTTTATTGGGTGTTTGATTAACAGAAGGCGAGAGCAACAGAGAATCATGGGTACTTAAGTAATCTTGTGGGATCATCGCTGCGGTCTTATTGTGCACTGGAATTGCCCTGAAGGGAGGATGTTGAAATGGAACTGAAGGCGAAAGTCGGATATATCGTGTGGTATGTCGTCCAAAACCATCGCGAGCAGGCAAGGTTAGTTGCCTTAAACGGCTGCACACATGCCTTCATCCAGATTGTGACTGGAGCCCATACTGGTCAGCAATTTGAAGCGCCGTGGGGGATTATCGAGCCAATGATGTAAGACTTCTTTTTTGTATCTGGGCTGCACCGCGAGACTGGGTTCTACAGCTGCTCCCGCACGCCGGCTTCCCGGTGCAGGTGTTTGACCTGGTGCTCCAAATCTCCTTCCATCGCGGCTTGGGCTTCTTTTTGGCGGAAGGTCATGGGGAGCAGGATGCCGCGGACGTCTTCGAGCAGCAGGCCTAGGCCGGCGTAGAAGGCGATCGCGGTGATGACGAAGCCCAGCACCGCGGAGGCGGTGCTGAGCGAGTGGAGGCCGAACTCGACCAGCGCGGCGCAGATGGAGCGGGCGGCGGCGACGAGGAGCATGGCCGCGAGCATGGGTTTGCCCTCGATCGTGACCGTGGTGACCACAAGCAGGCACACGGCGAGGGCGAGCAGGAAAATCCCGATCGCGATGCCACCGGCGCTGGCTCCGCTTTGGAGCAGGCTGACGCCTTGCACGATCCAGGCGAACCCGAAGATGCCCATGGCAGTGGCCGCGCCAGTGTCGCGCGAAAGGAAGGCCATGATGCAGGGCAGGAGTTCGAGCGGCGCGACGAAGCCGATCAGCAGGACAGCCAGCGTGCGCACCTCGGCGGCCGGGATCAACCGTAGCAGAAATGCGGAGTACAGGAGGTTGCCGATTGCGAACGCAAAGCAGCCCAGCGGCAGGGCGCTCGCATAGGGGCGCAGGACGATGCGGACCTGCGATTGAGTTTGGCGCTTGGCTGCTTCCTCGTCGCGCATATCTCCTACACTCGCCCTCATGTTTGTTAAAGAACCATGCTGCAATATCACGCCGGGGAGCCCTTGAGGGCAGACGCTGCCCGCGCAAGGGCCGTTTCACTCCGCACCATTGTCAACGCCGCTCGTGAGCCTCTTGCTCACGATAACCCACGTCTCAGAATCGAGACGTGGGGCACCCGGGATGATGGCCTTAAACGGATCGCGCTTCTCGACATAATGGAATGGAAATGCAGCTATGGAAACTCTACATATTTGTGCCAAAACGGGCTTATCAGCCTGGATTCGATGAGGACTGACTTAGGTGGAGGCTGCTTGCGACGGGGGCGTTGCTGCGACCCGACGCAAGCAGCCCTAAGAAATTTACTGCGCGAGAGCTTCCCCGATTTCCATGATCTTGCTGCTGTTTGAGGTGTTGCCGCTGTTCGCGACCTTGAGCGTATTGGCGCTCAACCTTTGCAGCAGGGCTTCAATGGCGTCGGTGTCGGGCTCGTCCGCGCCTAGGTGCTGTTTGAGCTGGGCAAGCTCGGAGGCAACCTGCTGTGTGCCTTCGGTCTGGTGCTCGGCCAGGTAGCTTTGCCAGCTTTCAATGTTGCTGATGGCTGTTTGGGGGTCCA
>CAXTVG010000323.1:2945-3346 GCA_964247505.1 uncultured Acidobacteriaceae bacterium | reverse complement strand
TCGCCGGAGAGGCATCTTGCAGCCAATGTGCCATAAAACGTGATTTGCAGCCCAAGAAAAGGACTGCGGTGAAAGTGTCGATTGCTCTTGCTTTGCCGGTTTGCCTGATGTATCTAGTATGCCTGATGGCCAGCCCCAGCAGTACAGGCACCGTGCGGACTGCTCCTCTGTACTCCGGCACCCCAAAATCGTCCGCTTTGTCACCTCCGAAAACCAAAACTTCGAAGTTTGGCTTCGATTGGGGCGAGTCACCTAGAGACCTGAACTTGGCATGGCTGCCATCTGCTTTCGACAAAGGAAGCGTTTCCTATCGTGTTGAGAATGGTTCTGTTGTCGGCCTTACTCTTTGGAGTCCAGAAATCAATATTGACGGCGATAGACTGGATTATGGAACGAAAGCA
>CAXTVG010000323.1:0-2935 GCA_964247505.1 uncultured Acidobacteriaceae bacterium | reverse complement strand
TCAAATAAACAGGAAAATCACTTCAATGATGGGATCGGAGGCGGAGACTCATGAGGACGATCCTGGGCAGGGTACAGCTTTCTATAGCTGTCTCGAAACTCGCAACGGCGGCACGGAAGTCTTTTACTCTGTTTGTACCTGGAAAGCATGGTGGGGCGAAAATCCGGAATTCATAAATGCACTGTTTCCTGACGATCCTGATTCCGAGGTGATCATCTCTATTGAAAGCAGTAGACAATTGTCTATAAGCATCGGTAAGCCGACGGCTGAAGGAACTTTACAGCTGAACGCTGCGAACGGGCGTGTGGTGGAGAAAAAGCTTTCCGTTCCAAAATCAGACAAAACTACCTAGCGGAAGCTCCTAGATCGTCCACTTAAGTTTTCGGAAAAAAGTGAAGCAAAGGCCACCTCTCGGCGACCTTCGTCGTTGGGGAAGAGTTACCCAGCCTTTTCGAGCAGCGTGAACGAAAGGTCGCGCTGCTTCACCATCTCTGCCGTGATCTCCAGGTCCTTGATCTTTTTATTCCCGGGCAGGTGGTACATCAGGTCGAGCATGAGCTCTTCGAGGATCATGCGCAGGCCGCGCGCGCCTACCTTGCGCGACAGCGCTTCCTGAGCGACTGCCTTGGCTGCTTCGTCTGAGAAGCGCAGGTGCACGCCCTCGTACTCAAACAGCTTCTGGTACTGCTTCAGGATGGCGTTGCGGGGCTTGGTGAGGATTTCGACCAGCGCGACCTCGTCCAGCTCGTCGAGGATGCCGATCACTGGCAAACGGCCGACGAACTCGGGGATGAGGCCGAACTTGATCAGGTCCTGGGGCTCGGCTTGGCGCAGCAGCTCGGTATCGCGCTGCTGGCGCACGTCGACGAGGCCTTCGGCGAGCTGCTTCTCGGTCAGCGCCCTGAAGCCGAGCGCCTTCTTGCCCACGCGGCGGCCCACCACGCGTTCCAGTCCCACAAACGCCCCGCCGCAGATGAACAGGATGTTTGTGGTATCAACCGGCGTGAACTCCTGGTGCGGGTGCTTGCGTCCGCCTTGCGGGGGGACGTTCGCGACTGTGCCTTCGAGAATCTTCAAGAGCGCTTGCTGCACGCCCTCGCCTGAAACGTCGCGGGTAATCGACGGGTTCTCGTCCTTGCGGCCGATCTTGTCGATCTCGTCGATATAGATAATGCCGGTCTGGGCGCGGGCAACGTCGCCGTCGGCGGCCTGGAGCAGCTTGAGGATGATGTTTTCCACGTCCTCGCCAACGTACCCGGCCTCGGTGAGGGTCGTCGCGTCGACGATCGCGAAGGGGACGTCGAGCATTTTCGCGAGCGTGTGGGCGAGCAGGGTTTTGCCCGAGCCGGTGGGGCCGACCAGCAGGATGTTGGATTTCGAGAGCTCCACATCGTTGCCGCGCACCCGGTTCATCTGGATGCGCTTGTAGTGGTTGTAGACCGCGACCGCGAGCTTCTTCTTGGTCTGGTCCTGGCCGATGACGTACTCGTCCAGAAACGCCCGGACCTCGAGCGGCTTGGGCAGGTGGGTGGGCGCGGCGCCCGTGGGGGTTTCGCTCTTGTCGTCTTCGAGGATGGAGTTGCAAACCGCCACGCACTCATCGCAGATGTAGGCGCGCGGGTAGTCGCTCGGCGAAGAGATAAGCTTGGCGACGGCGTCCTGCGACTTGTGGCAGAACGAGCAGCGCAGTGTGTCGTCCGATCCAGTGCGCGTTTTCATAAGTGTTGCTCCTGATGCGTGTACCCGGCTGGGATTTTACGTCCGCGGCCGGTCAATAATCTCGTCCACAATGCCGTACTCCTTGGCCTGTGCCGCGTTCATAATGAAGTCGCGCTCGACGTCGCGCTCGATCAGGTCTAAAGGCTGGCCGGTGTGTTTCGACATGAGGCCGTTGGTGATCTCGCGGATGCGCAGGATTTCGCGCGCGTGGATGTCGATGTCGGTCGCCTGGCCGCTCAGCCCGCCCATGGACGGCTGGTGGATCAGGACGCGCGAGTGGGGCAGGGCGAACCGCTTGCCTTTGGTCCCCGCCTGAAGCAGAAATGCGCCCATGGAGGCCGCCTGGCCGATGCAGTAGGTCACCACGTCATTCTTAATGAACTGCATCGTGTCGTAAATGGCCAGCCCTGCCGAGATCGAGCCGCCGGGGGAGTTGATGTAGAGCTGGATGTCCTTTTCGGGGTCCTCGCCCGACAGAAAGAGCATTTGCGCGACGATAAGGTTTGCGATCTGGTCGTCGATCGGGGTGCCCAGAAAAATGATGTTGTCGCGCAGCAGACGGGAATAAATGTCGTAGGCGCGTTCGCCCCGGCTCGTCTGCTCAACCACCATAGGTACCAGTGCCATAAACTTCGTTTCCTCGTGTGTTGCCGTTAAAAGCTATGCTCCCAGCTTCTCATAGAGCAGGGCGCCGGTCTTTTCGCGGCGAATCTGCTCGCGGATGCGCTCGATCGCGCCGTCTTTCGTGAGGCGGTCGCGCAGAGTTTCGAGCGGCTCGCGGGACTGGACGGAGAGCATTTCCAGTTCGCGTTCGAGCTCGGAATCCTCGACCTGCACGTTCTCGAGCTGGGCTACCTTGTCCAGCAGAAGGGTTCCCTGGACCTCGCCGAGCGCGCCTTCGCGTTGCGCCAGGCGAAGGCGTGGGAAATCCAGCCCGCGCATCTGCTCCTGCGGCATCCCTTGCTGGGCCAGTGCGCGGAGGCCGCGGTCGAGCCGGGCGTCGATCTGTGCCTGCACGAGCGATTCGGGGATGGGGAAGCTGTAGCGCTCGGCGAGTGCTTCCAGGACCTTATCCTTGGTCGCGGCCTCGGCCTGGCGCTTTTTGTCCGCCGACAGGTGCTCGCGGAGCTTGGTTTTGAACTCGTCGAGAGTCTCATAGTTCCCGAGCTCTTTCGCGAACTCATCGTTCATCTCGGGGGCGTTCTTGTGCTTAATC
>CAXTVG010000322.1:0-3351 GCA_964247505.1 uncultured Acidobacteriaceae bacterium | reverse complement strand
CATCTGCTCGATCGAGAACATGGACCCCATGGGCGTACACACGGGAGACTCGATCACGGTCGCGCCCGCGCAAACGCTCACCGACCGCGAGTACCAGGCCATGCGCTCGGCGGCTATCGCGATCATTCGTGAGATTGGCGTCGAGACTGGCGGGTCGAATGTGCAGTTCGCGGTGAACCCGGCGAACGGGCGCATGACGGTGATCGAGATGAACCCGCGGGTTTCGCGCTCGTCCGCCCTCGCGTCCAAAGCGACCGGCTTTCCCATCGCGAAGATCGCGGCCAAGCTCGCGGTCGGCTACACGCTTGACGAGATCCCGAACGACATCACGCGCATGACTCCCGCGTGTTTTGAGCCCTCGATCGATTACGTGGTCGTAAAAATTCCGAAGTGGCAGTTTGAAAAGTTTCCCGACGCCGACCAGACCCTGAGCCCGCAGATGAAGTCGGTGGGCGAGGTGATGGCGATGGGCCGCACCTTCAAGGAAGCGCTGATGAAGGCGGTGCGGGCGCTCGAAACCGGACGGCGTGTGGGCGCGGAAACGCTGGATCCGAAGCAGCTGACCTATCGCCTGGTGACGCCGCAGCCGGAGCGCTTGAGCTATATCCGGTTTGCATTCCGGCGCGGGATGAGCGTGCGCGAGGTGGCGCGGCTCACGCAGATGGACCCCTGGTTCCTGCACCAGATCAAGGAGATTACGGACACGCTGGGCTCGTTCGACGAAACAAAACTGCGCCGGGCTAAGCGCATGGGCTTGAGCGACGAGCGGCTGGCGGAGGCACAGGGCGTGAGCGTGGAACAAGCGCGCGAGCAGCGCCAGGCCGCGGGCATCAAACCTGTGTTCAAGCTGGTCGACACCTGCGCGGCGGAGTTCGAATCGAGCACACCGTACCTGTATTCAAGTTACGACGAAGAAGACGAAGCGCCCGCGACCGCCAGGCGAAAAGTTATCATCCTGGGCTCCGGGCCGAACCGGATCGGGCAGGGGATCGAGTTCGACTACTGCTGCTGCCACGCGGCGTTTGCGCTGCGCGATGACGGCTATGAGACCGTGATGGTGAACTGCAATCCGGAAACCGTTTCGACCGACTACGACACCAGCGACCGGTTGTACTTCGAGCCGCTGACGCTGGAGGACGTGCTCGCTGTGTATGAGCACGAAGCCGCGGCGGGCGCGGAGATCGGAATGATCGTGCAGTTCGGCGGGCAAACGCCCCTGAACCTTGCGCTGCGTTTGAAGGCCGCGGGTGTGCCCATTATCGGCACCAGCCCGGAGTCGATTGACCTGGCGGAAGACCGCAAGCGATTCGGGGCGCTGCTGCGGGAGCTCGACATCCCGCAACCGGCGGCGGCAACAGCGACCAGCGTGGACGAAGCGCTCACGGGCGCGGACGGCATCGGCTACCCGGTGCTGGTGCGGCCTTCCTACGTGCTGGGCGGCCGCGCGATGGTGATTGCGTACGACCGCGCGGCGGTTGGGCGCTACATGGCCGAGGCGCAGGAGTATTCGCAGGAGCGGCCTATTCTGATTGACCGCTTCCTGGAAGACGCGGTTGAGGTCGACGTGGACGCGCTGTGCGACGGCACGGACGTGGTGATCGCGGGCATTATGCAGCACATTGAGGAAGCCGGCATCCACTCCGGCGACTCGTCTTGCGTACTGCCTGCGGTAGACCTAAGCGAGCCTGTGCTCGCCACCATTCGCGAGTACACGCGCAAGCTCGCGCGGGCTCTGCACGTGGTCGGTCTTGTCAATCTGCAGTTCGCGGTCCAGCGCGAGAAGGTGTTTGTCATTGAGGTGAACCCGCGGGCTTCGCGCACGGTGCCGTATGTTTCGAAAGCCACCGGCGTGCCGCTCGCGAAAATCGCCTCCCGGCTGATGACCGGGCGCACTCTCCGCGAACTGCTGCCGGATGCGGTCGCGAGCGGCCCAAGCCATTTACAACCTGACCTCAGCACGGGCCGGTATTTCTTTGTGAAATCGCCCGTGTTCCCGTGGAATAAGTTTCCCGGCGTGGACCCGGTGCTGGGGCCCGAAATGCGCTCGACCGGCGAGGTCATGGGGGTCGCGGACAACTTCGGCGAGGCGTTCGCGAAAGCCCAGCTGGCCGCGGGCTTGAAGCTGCCTATGAGCGGAACCGTGTTTTTCAGCGTCAACGACCGCGACAAAAGCCAGCTGGCCGCGGTGGCGCGGCATTATGTGGAGCTGGGCTTCGCGTTGGTCGCGACCGAGGGTACGGCGGATGCGCTGGAATCCGCGGGGCTGACGGTGGAGCGCGTGTACAAGGTCAAGGAAGGCCGGCCGAATGTGGTCGATTACATCAAGGGCGAGCGCATTCAGCTGATCGTCAACACGCCGCGCGGTGCGGACACCTTCTTCGATGAAAAAGCGATTCGCCGGTCGGCGGTGCTGCAGCGCATCCCCATGATCACAACACTTGCCGCGGCGCGCGCCGCCGCCGGGGGCATTGCGTCGATGCAGCAGCGAGCCCTGCATGTGTATAGCCTGCAGGCGCTGCACCGGGAGCTCCTCCCTGGCGAGCCAGCCGCATAGAATAGCTCCATGCTGCTTGAAGGTATTTTTCCCGCGATCACCACGCCGTTTTATCCCGATGGACGCCCGTATCTTCGCAAGCTGGAGCACAACGTAGACCGCTACGGGCGCGGGCCGGTAGCGGGGCTTGTGGTGCTGGGCTCGACCGGCGAGGCCATGCTGGTGGACGACGCGGAAGCGCGGGAAACGCTGCACACGGCAGCGGCGGCCGCGCCCGCGGAAAAGGTGCTGCTCGCCGGCGTAGGGCAGGGGAGCGCCCTCGCGACGATCCGGATGGCGGAGTTCGCGGCCGGCGTGGGGTATGACGCGGCGCTGGTGCGGACGCCTTCTTACTACGCACCGCAAATGACGCCATTGGCGATGCTGACCTACTTCCGCACCGTCGCGGACCGGTCGCCGATCCCGGTGGTGCTGTACTCCATTCCGAAGTTCACGCATTACGAGCTGCCGCTCGAGCTCGTGGCCGAGCTCGCCGCGCACCCGAACATTCTGGGCCTCAAGGACTCAAGCGGGAGCGTGGAGCGCATTACGTCCGTGGCTGCCGCGACCAAGAATGCGCCCCGGCGCAGCGTGACAGTCACGCCGGTGTTCTCGGCCGTGACGGGGCGCATGCAGGCCGCGGCTCGGGCTGAGGCTGTGGGCGGCCTTGTGACCATCGCGGGCTCCCCTGTTGCCGCGACGCCTGCCGCAAGCAGCCTGCGCACCCGCACCCGCGAGGTGGGCTTCCAGATCCTGTGCGGCGCTGCAGATAAGCTGCTGCCCTCGCTCCAGGCGGGCGCGACAGGCGGTGTGCTGGC
>CAXTVG010000321.1:0-3363 GCA_964247505.1 uncultured Acidobacteriaceae bacterium | reverse complement strand
GAGGGGTGTAGGTGGAGGGGTCGTAGCCCGCGGGAAAGACGACCAGGACGCGCTCGCGGCCTTCGCCGAGGGAGTGGGTTTCGACGCCGGGAGTGTCGCGCAGGGCGAGATGCAGCAGGCGTCGCTCGCGGGAGTTGGACGGGGGAAAGGGAAAAGGCTGGCCGGTGCTCACGGCAGTCTCCGCGGCGAAGTCGGCTCGCATGCGGAGTTCGCGGGCGCGGAGAGCTTTGAAGTTTTCGGCGTCGAAGGAGACTTTGTCATGCTCTTCCGGTTCCAGGCGGATGAGCTTGGCGGCGACGTGCTCGAGCGCGCGGAGGAGTTCGCCGTTGCGCTCGACGAGGAGCGGGGCGTCGGGGCCGGAAAGCTCGATGTACAGTTCGCGGTCTTCAAAGCCGTCGGGGTCGGCGGCGCCGGGGCCGGCGGTGATGCGGTAGCGAAGGCGCAGGCGCCCTTTGCCGGTAAGGAGCTTGAGGAACTCGACTATGGTTTCGGCGGCGGCTTGGTGGTTGGGGATCGGCACGGCTTTTAGTTTACAGAGGCTAGATCAAAGACAAGACCCCCTGCGCGGGAGGCGGCCACTTCGTGGCGGGTCTTTGTGGACGCTTGCACCCCGAGACGCCTTGGCGCTCCCGTTGGTCGCGCATAGGGTTGCTGTTGGCAATCGGTCCTGAACTGCCGTTCAGGAGAACCCACGTCTCAAAATCGAGACGTGGGGCACCCGTGTTTTTTCATCCTGGCGAGTCGGAATGCTGATGCCGACCAACGGGAGGCCCACGGCTGCTGAGATGGCAAGAAACAAAGACCCGCCACGAAGTGGCCGCCTCCCGCGCAGGGGGTCTAAGCTTTTCCTGCTTTTACGATTTTTGCGTTGATGGTTTTCCCGCTCTTCTTGGCTGCCCGCCGCAGGGCGATTTCGCGCATTTCGCGGCCCATCGCGGTGCGGTTCATGGCCATTTGGGTGGCGATGCCGAACAGGTTGGACGCGGCCCAGTAGAGGGCGAGGCCCGCGCCGATGGACCAGGTCATGAAGCCGAAAACTGCCGGCATGGTGAAGGCCATCATTTTCTGCTGCTGCGGGTCCACGCCGGGCGAGGGCGTCAGGTACTGCACCAGGAACATAGAGACGACGAAGAAGACCGGCAGCAGGTGGATGGGGTCGGGCGCGCTGAGGTCCGGGATCCAGAGGAAGTGGGCCTGGCGCAGCTCGATCACGTTGGACAGCATGCGGTAGAAGGCGAACAAGAGCGGCCACTGGACGAGCATGGGCAGGCAGGAGCCGAACATATTGACGCCGTTTTCCTTTTGCAGCTTGAAGATCTCGGCGTTCATCTCCTGGCGCTTGGGGTCGGTGGCCTTGTACTTGGAGTAGCGCTGCTTGATGGCGTCCATTTGCGGCTGGATGCGCTGTGTTTTCAGGGAAGTGCGCATCATGTAAATGCGTGACGGCAGCGTGAGCAGCGAGAGCAGCACGGTGAGGATCAGGATGGACCAGCCCCAGTTGGCCACGATGTGGTTGTGGAGCCAGCGCATGAGCAGGAACATGGGGTCGGCGAGCACAGACCACCAGCCGAAGCTCACGATCTTGTCGAGCGAGGGGCCGCCGTTGACGCCCTTGACCGCGGACAGGACGGTGCGGTCCTTGGGGCCGGCGAACAGGCGGGCGTCGAGCGTGCCGCTGGCGTCGCCGAGCGCGGCACCGAGAACGGGGGCGGGGGTGGTTTCGCCGGTTGGCTTTTTTACGTCGCGCGGGATGGCGACTGCGTTGTGCAGCGTGACGACGTTGGCGCTGGCCGGGTGATTGGGCAGGAAGATGGCGGCAAAGTACTGGTCGGAAACGCCGGCCCAATCGTAGCTGCCGCGCAGGGTGTTGCCGCCGGAAACCTTTTTCAGGTCGACCTGATCGGCTTTTCCGTTTTCGCTCGCGTCGAAGAAACTGCTGGCGTACTGGGGCAGGGTAGTCTGGTCGCCGAAGCCGGAAGGCCAGGCGAGCGCCGCTGCCACGGGCGCGCCATTGCGGGTGAGGGAAACCTGCGCATGCAGGACGTAGGTCGAGTCGAAAGTGAACGTCTTTTTCACCTCAAGCCCGCCGGACGAATAGGTGTAGGAGAGCGTGCCGGGCGCGTTCAGAGTGGGCGCGGTGGTGGAGGGAACGAAGAGCGCGTTCGCGAGCTGTGCGGTCAGCGCGGGGTCGTAGGTGTAGAGCGAAAGCGGCAGGCCGTATTTGGGTGCGGCGTGGTGGTTGATGAGATCGAGCGGATGGCCGCTCTCGTCTTTGTAGTGCTTCAGGACCCAGGAGGTCGCCTCGCCGCCGCGGTTCGAGAAGGTGATGCGGTAAAGGGAGTTCTCGACGGTGATGGGCGTTTCGGCGGTGGCTGCCACCGCGGGCTGCGCTCCCTGGGCGGCCGTGGTGCTCGGGGCCTGCGTTGGCGGAGCGACGGGCACGTTTGCGGCGGGGGCGCTTTGCGTCTGTTTGGCCGCGGGCTGGGGCGCGGGTGTCTTCTTTTGGAAATACTGGAGGCCAAGGAAGACCAGAATAAACAGCGAGAAGTACATCAGGAGCGAGGAGGAGCCGCCGGGTGCGCCGCCGGGGCCGCCTGTGCCTTGCTGGTTGGGATTTCGGATTTCTGCCAAGGGAATCTGGTCCTCAGTTTTGGGGGCGAAAACGCCCTAGTAGGGCAAGGAGCGCATGGTCGGGGTGACGGGCGCGCCCCGCTCTCCTCTATGGTACCTGTCAGCGGGCGGGCGGTTTGTGCCTCTATGCGTGTTTGTGTGGAGCGGACGGGACGGGGTCCCAACCGCCGCGCGAAAGCGGGTTGCAGCGCAGGACGCGCCAGGCGACCATGGCGGACCCTCGGAGCAGTCCGTGCTCCGCGCAGGCGAGGGCTGCGTACTCGGAGCAAGTGGGTTGAAAGGCGCACCCTCCGCGCGCAAAGGACAAAGTGTGCAGAATAGGTGAAACGAGCCTTTTGTAGACGGCGAATGCGGCCTCAATGGAGGCGGTGCTGCGCGCGCGGCTCATGGTGAGGCCTTTGCAGCGATCGAGGGCGGCTTTCGTTTAGGAGCTTTGCCTTTGGCGGCGCGCGGAGGGCGAGGCAGCGGGGTATTATCGGCTCCGGCGTGCACGCGGCGGGCTACGCCTGAGAATACGGCTGTGATCTCGTTTTCGAGGAGTGCGAAGGGCATGGTCGCTACTTCCGGCCTGGGGTGCAGGACCACGTCCGTGCCCGTCGGGAGCAACGGGAGAGCGGCGCGCGAGGCTACGCGCAAGCGACGCTTGATGCGGTTGCGCAGCACGGCATTTCCCAGGGCGCGGGGCGTGGTGATGCCGAAGCGCGGAGGTCTTTCGCCGGCGCTGCGGTAGAA
>CAXTVG010000320.1:0-3387 GCA_964247505.1 uncultured Acidobacteriaceae bacterium | reverse complement strand
GGGCTTTGGAAAGGCGAAAGCTGCGAGCTCCGGTTCGCTGCGGCAACGGGGTAAGGGGTGTTGTCAGTGAAGAAACGTGGCGCGACGCATCCGGTGTAGTCGTCAAATACAATCTCGCCTTTATCAATCATGGATTGTGCAGCAAGGATAACGGGCGAGTTCTGGGCTACGATAACGCGCATGGCATACATGAGCGGCACTGGATGGGCGAGCGCGAGCCGTTTCCGTTTACTGATTTCGCGGCGCTGGCTGAGCATTTCACCTCCGAAGTCGCTGAGCTGAGAAAGAGGAAGCAATGAGAACGGTATTTATTCAGGAATCCTTCGAAGCAACGATGCAGCGCTTGATCGACCGCGCGCGCAAGCTGGATGCGGGCGAGCCGATCGAGCCCGAAAACATTATCTCGTTCGAAGACCCGCTCGACCTGCTGGAAATGCTTTCGATCGAGCGCATCCGCCTGCTCAAGGCTGCGCGCGGCCCTGCCATCCCAGTGGACGAGCTTGCCCGCAAGCTGGGGCGGCCGCGGCCTTCTGTCATGCGCGATATTAAACGTTTGGAGGCGCTCGGCGTCATCGAGCGGCGCAAGGAGCCAAACCCGGGGCATGGGCAGAGGACCCTTGTGCAAACTGTGGCGGATCGCTTCGAGTTGACCGCTGCATTTTGAACCTTTTTGAGCGCCCGTAGCGCACGAAATCTTGGATGGCCGTCGCCCGGTGCAAGACCTGAGGAGTTGCACTTCACCACCCGCCCGAGTGATCTGGATTCGCAAGTGCATTGGGTAGGAAGATGCAACCGCAGCCCCGGCAAAGAAAGCAGGATTGCCAATGCTGGATTGCCGCGGGCCATTCGCGAAAGTTATACCGGATTCTACTCATGAGCACGGCAAGCATCACGCACACAATCACGCCTGGGAGAAGAGCCGCAGTCACTATGGCTTGCCAGTGCAACTCGATCTGCCGAGAGCTGGCGGCATTGGAGGCTGGAGCTTGCGGGATCGCGGCGGGGGGATCGGCATGGGGGTGCCGGTGACGCCTGTTGCGATGCGGCAGGGTAGGCGATGGTGCAATTGAGCCAGCGAGAACCGAATTGGAGGCGGCTTGCAATTTCTGCGGGGCTACATAGAAGGTCAAGAGTACAAGCAGGGCGGCAGTGAAGAAAAGCAGGGCCCCTGCCAGTAGCACCGTAGGCTTGCGCCGCGGCGGAGCGGCCATCACGCTTAATGCGTTCTGTGACGTTCTTGTTCCACCGCGCAGACCGTTCCTCCACGACCCCTGCCAAACGCCAGACGCGTGTACAAGCGGGAGTCGCTGTGTGTACCGGTCTCCGCATCGAGGGCATGGGTAAGCCATGGAAATATCCTGCAACGAGCATAACGGCGAAGCTTGGCCCAAGTCGAACTGGCCACTTTCTTAGAACAATTTCGGCCTACCGGTAGCATGATGTGCAGGCACTATGCTGATGACGTGAGACTCAAAGAGCCAGCGCGAAAACACGCAGGTCCGTTGCTGGTTGCAGGGGCAGCACTCGTCTGGATTGCTGGACTTATGCTCAGGGCTCACACGGCGGGGCTGGTCCTGCGATGCGCTGGATTATTCATCGCAGCTATTTGGGCAGGGAAGCGCCGCTCCCTCACACCCTGGATTTTCTGGTCCATGCTCGCGGGTGTCGAGTACGGGCTTGATCTGCCCCACGCGGCTCTCGCCTCGCGCGTGTTTTCGGACATTTTCCTGCGCCTCATCAAATCCATTGTGGCGCCGCTGATTTTCGGCACACTTGTGACGGGGATCGCGGGCCATGGGGCTTCGGCGAACATCGGCAGGCTGGGGTGGAAGTCGCTTGTGTACTTTGAGGCGCTGACGACTATCGCGCTTGCCATCGGGCTCGCCGCCATCAACATCTCGCACGCGGGCGCGGGCGTCGCGTTCCACGCGCAGGCTGCGGCGCATACTGCGAGTCTCGGCACATGGCAGGAGTTTTTGCTGCGTGTCTTTCCCGAGAACATCGCGCAGGCCGTCGCGACGAACCAGATTCTCGAGGTCGCCGTTTTCGCCCTGCTGTTCGGCCTTGCGCTCCGCCGTGTGCCTCCGCCAAAAGCGGCTCCCATGCTGCGATTGGTTGAGTCGGTGACCGAGACCATGTTCGCATTCACCAACCTGGTCATGTACCTCGCCCCGCTCGGCGTAGGCGCGGCACTGGCCTACACGGTTGCCAGCGCGGGCGTGGGCGCGCTCGCGAGCCTCGGGCGTCTGCTGCTCACACTGTACTGCGCGCTCGCCGTGTTCGCGCTGTGCGCGATGCTCCCCGCTGCCCTGATTGCGAGAATCCCGGTCCGCGGTTTTTTGAAAGCGGTCGCGGAGCCTGCGACCATCGCCTTTGCCACCAGCACCAGCGAGGCCGCGCTGCCGCGCGCCATCGAGTGCATGGAAGCGTTCGGGGTTCCGCGCCGCATTACCGGCTTCGTCATCCCCGCCGGGTACAGCTTCAACCTCGCGGGCTCGGCGCTTTATCTGGCCATCGCGTCGGTTTTCGTCGCGCAGGCTGCCGGGCAGCATCTGGGCTGGCGCGCGCAGATTGCCATGCTCCTGGTGCTCATGCTCACGAGCAAAGGAGTCGCGGGCGTGCCGCGCGCGGTGCTGGTGGTGCTGCTCGCGACCGCCAGCGTTTTTCACTTACCGGAGGGGCCTATTTTTCTCATCCTCGGCATCGACGCGCTCATGGACATGGGCCGTACTGTGATCAATGTCACAGGAAACTGCCTTGCCTCCGCCGTCATCGCCCGGTGGGAGGGCGAGTTCCGCCTCGAGCCGCCCGCCCCGGAAACGCTCTCCGCTTCCGCGCTGTCGAACGAGATTTGAGAGGCGAACCGGCACGGTTCGCCATCCAAGGGGAAGACGCCTGTTTCGCCGGCGCAGGAGAGCATGACTTCCCGACTTGGCACACTTCAATCTCCGTCCGATATCAAGCAGCTTTCCATCCCCGAGCTCGAATCGCTTGCGGAGGAGATTCGCGAGCGCCTGATTGTTTCGCTGTCAAAAACCGGCGGCCATCTCGGGCCCAATCTCGGTGTGGTTGAGCTCACGCTGGCCATGCACTATGTGTTTTCCACGCCCGAGGACAAATTCGTTTTCGACGTTTCGCACCAGGCCTATGCGCACAAGCTGCAGACCGGCCGCGAGCCGCGCTTCGACACCATTCGCCAGCCTGGCGGCCTGAACGGCTTTATGCTTCGCTCGGAAAGCGAGCACGATGCGTATGGCGCGGGCCACGCCGGCACCGCGCTCTCGGCCGCGCTCGGCATGGCGGTCGCACGCGACCTGGCCGGGGGCCACGAGCACATCGTGGCGCTCGCCGGCGACGCGGCGTTTACCAACGGCATCACCTTTGAGG
>CAXTVG010000319.1:0-3413 GCA_964247505.1 uncultured Acidobacteriaceae bacterium | reverse complement strand
GGCACCCGTGGTGGCTGTTGGCGCGGCTTGGTTTTTCGAAGAATACCCGCCACGAGGTGGCCGCCAGCCGCGCAGGCGGTTTTGTTTTTGTTTTTCCTAGCTGACGTGGACAATAGGACGGCGGTGCGGGTCGGGCATGGCGCGGCGGAGCACTTCGTGGGCCACCGGGGCGACGTCGCCCTCGCCCAGGAACATAAACCGGATTGCGTTGGCGATCGGGTTGCCTTCTTTCCACTTGAAGTAGCCGTGGGGCACCTTGCCGGTGCGCTTTTCGAGCTCAAGCAGCAGGGCGGCTACGGAGTTGGCGATGACCGGGCTTTTCGCGAACAGGATCTTGTTGCGGCCGAGCTCGCGGCCTTCGATGCACAGGGTTTGCTCAAACTCGGAGGCGTCGGTGTGGGTGACCTCGAAGAAGTAAATGCACTCCTCGGGGGTCAGGCCGTAGCGCTGGCGCACCAGGCAGTCGATGGCGTCGAGCTCCTCGGCGGTTTCGTTGTCGTAGCTGGGGCGCGGGCTGCGGGCGATGACGCGGATGACCTGGTCTTCGTCCTCGGCCAGCAGCGCGAGTGCCTTCGAGGAGAAGTCAACGCCCGTGATGCGCAGCTCGGTGGAGCGGAGTGCGCGGGAAAGGAGCGAAACCGCAATGATCGCGGCGATAAAGAAGGAGGAAATCTTGATACCGTCGGGGCGCTCGCGGATGTTGAGCGCGAGCGTGTAGATGAAGATGCCGGTGATGAGCAGGAAGGCGAAGGAGATGGGTTTCCGCCAGAGGGAAATGGTGACGGCGACGGCGGCGGAGGTGAACAGGAACAGAACGCCGGTGGCATAGGCGCCGCCCTGGGCGTCGACATTGGCGTGGAACAGAACGGTGACCAGGACGGCAATGCCCATGAAGACGAGCACCAGCGGGCGCGAGGCCAGGGCCCACTCCGGCGCCATGCCGAAGCGGGGCAGGTAGCGTGGGATCAGGTTGAGCAGGCCGGCCATGGCGGATGCGCCGGCAAAGGCGAGGATCAGGATGGTGGAGATATCGTAGGCTGTGCCGAAAGCGCTCCCGAGATACTGGTGGGCGAGGAAGGCCATGGCGCGGCCGTTAGCCTGCCCGCCCGCGGCGAAGGCCTTGGCGGGGATGAGCAGGGTGCTGGTGATGCTGGTGGCCATCAGAAACAGGCTCATGATGACGGCCGCGGTAGCGAGGAGTTTGCGGGTGTTGCGGATGCGCTCTTTGAGCTCGTCGGGCCGGATCAGGGGCATGACGGCGACGCCGGTTTCAAAGCCGGAAAGGCCGAGCGCGAGCTGAGGAAAGAGGATGAGCGACACGCCGATCATGTTCCAAATGGACGGGTGCTGGGCCACGAGCGCGTGCTTCCATTGTCCCCAGGTTTCGGGATGCTGCAGCACGGCGCGGATGGTGACAGCGGTGACGACGGCGTTGAGCGCGAGGTACACCGCGACCAGCGCAACGGCGATGCCGATCGCCTCCTTGAAGCCTTTAAGGAAGATAGCCCCGAGCACGGCGAGCAGCAGCAGGGTGACCAGCATGGGGCTGTGAAGCCAGGTGGGCGAGTACGGGTTTGCGATGAAGTGCGCCGCTGCGTCGGCGGCGGACAGCGTCATGGTGATCATGAAGTCGGTGGTGGCAAAGCCGAGCAGGACCAGGACGAAAACCTTGCCGCCCCACCTGGGGAAGAGCTTCTCCAGCATGGCGATGGAGCCCTGGCCGTTGGGGCTGGCTTCGGCGACGCGGCTGTACAGCGGAAGCGCGGCAAACAGCGTGACCAGCACGAGCACCAACGTGGCGATAGGAGAAAGCAGGCCGGCGGCGAGAAAAGCGATGCCGGGCTGGTAGCCGAGGGTCGAAAAATAATCGACGCCGGTGAGGCACATCACGCGCCACCAGGCGTGCTCGGGCTCAGCGTGGGTTTTTACACCCTTAGGCAGGCGGATGTCGGCGAGGAGCCAATCGAGGAACGCGGATTGCTTCATAGTCTGTGCCATTCTATGGCACGGCTGGTGAGCGCCTCCGGATAAAAGAACCAAACCGCCTGCGCGGCTGGCGGCCACTTCGTGGCGGGTTTTTTAAGGGGCGATTACGGCCCACGGCTTAGTTTAAGGCCGCGGGAGCTTTGCTGTGTCCCAGCCGCCGCCCATCGAGGCGACCAGCTGCACGCTTGCTACGAAGCGGCGGGTGGTGATGTCCTCGACGGTGCGCCGGTTGGCGAGCTGCGCCTGCTGGGCGGTGAGGACCTCAAGGTACGTGGTGACCCCGCCTTTGTAGCGATTGGTACTGAGGGTGAGCGAGCGCGTTGCGGCGGCAACGGCGTTGGCTGCGGAGGTTTGCTCGTTGGAAAGCACGCGGAGGGCGGCCAGGTTGTCCTCGACTTCCTGGAAGCTGGTGAGGACGGTGAGCCGGTAGTTGGCGACGGTGGAACGGTAGTTGGCGCGGGCTTCGTCGGTGATGGCGCGGCGGCGGCCGGCGTCGAAGACGGTTTCAAGCGCGGAGGCGCCGATGGACCAGAGCTCGGACGGGCCCTGGACCCAGTTGCCGGGCTCGCCGCTCTCGAACCCGCCGCCGCCGGAGAGCGAGATGTTGGGGTAATAAGCGGAGATGGCGACGCCGATCTGGGCGTTGGCGGCGTCGGCCCGGCGCTCGGCGGCGGCAATATCCGGGCGGCGCTCGAGCAGCTCGGACGGTACGCCCGCGGGGATGGTGGGGATATTCGTGTTCTGCGGAAGCGGCGGCAGGGTGAAGGCCGAGGCGGAAATCCCAAGCAAGGTCGCGATGGCGTGCTGGTACTGGGCGCGTGCGACCGCGACGTCGGTGTCCTGGGTTTGGGTGGTGGCCAGCTGCGTTTGGGCCAGGGCGACATCGGCCTGGGTGGCGACGCCGCCGCGGGCGCGTCGAGTAGTGAGGTCGAGAAAGGCCTTGAACGAGCCTAGGGTGGAGTCGAGCAGCTCCTGCTGGGCGTCAAGGCCGCGGAGCTGGTAGTAGTCCACCGCGAGCTCAGTGCGGACAGCGAGCTCGACGTTTGCCTGGTCGGCGGCGAGCGCCTGGGCGCTGGCGCGGGAGCCCTCGACCTCCCGGCGGACCCGGCCCCACAGGTCGGGCTGCCAGCTGGCCTGACCGCTCAGGACGAAGTCGTTGTACTGGGACACGGACAGCGAAGCGAGGCGCGGTGTAAGGGTAGGGCGATGCAGCGAAAGGCGGTCGCGCGAAATTTGCGGGCCCAGCGAGACGGTCGGGTAGTAATCGGCGCGGGCCTGGCGCACGGCGGCGGCAGCGGCGTTATAGCTTTCGAGCGCGGCCTCGATCTGGAGATTGCCCGAAGTGAGGCGGTTCTCAAGATCGGTCAGGGCGGGGTCGCCGAACAGCAGCCGCGCGCCGCGCCGGAACAGGTGCGGCCGGAACAGCA
>CAXTVG010000318.1:0-3415 GCA_964247505.1 uncultured Acidobacteriaceae bacterium | reverse complement strand
GTCCTCGGCCCCTTCGACCACCAACTCCGGCGCATCCTCTTCTGCTTCCGCGGTCGTAATGTTGTAGCGCGAGGCCAGCTCCGGCGCGTAGCGCGCGATGTCACTGCGCAAACGCAGAAGCGCGAGATCTTTCGCTTTCGCCTCCAACATTACATCGGCTTCAAGATAAGCGATGGAGCGCAAAAACATCATCGTTTCGAAGGGATTGTTGTAGTCCGCGTGGCCGGTCCAGATAGGCGGCTGCAAGACTGTCTCGATCTTTTTTGTTTTGCGGTTTTTTCGTTTCATCTCGCGCAGCTCCGTGCGCGCACAGGAGTAGTGCAGCTTGGGCCGCACCCCAGCAGGCCAGGTTGCGAGGAAGCGCTCGACCGTCGGCAGCATCTCCAGCTTTTCTGGGTTGAAACACCAGAAATGCTGGTAGTCGAACACCAGCGGCACGCCGGTCTCCTCGTGAATCCGCAGCACGTCCGCCGCCGAATAGCGGATGTCGTCGTTTTCGAGCACCAAGCGCCGCCGCACCGGCTCGCTCAGGCGCTTCCAGGTCGCGCACCAGCGGTCGCAGCCGCTCGCGCGATCGCCATACGCGCCGCCAACATGGATCACCAGCCGCGCTTCCGGCCCGCAGCCCATCCGGTCCAGGATCTCCGCCTGCGAGTCCAGGTCCCACATGCTCTTGCGGGTCAGCTGCTCGTTTTCGCTGTTGAGCACAATGAACTGCGACGGGTGAAATGACAGGCGAATATCGGCTTCCCGCGCCAGTTTCCCCACATACTCCAGCTCCGGCGCAGACTCCCGCACCATCGCGTGAAACCGCGGCATATCCGGGTGCGTGGCGTAGGGTGCCATGTCCGAGCTCATCCGGTACATGTGAATGTTGTGCTTGCGCAGGTACGCGAAGGTTTCGCACAGATGGCCGAGCGAGACGCGCAAGTGCGGGTTCTGCTGCCAGCGGCGGGTGTCGTTGCTCTTCAGTCCGGGCTGGCCCATCACCTTGACGGCAAATCCAAGCCGCATGGCGTCTGTGGGCCATCGCATGGCGGGCTGCCCTGCAAGCGCCGCGCAGGGGAACAGAGGTTCGGCTTCTCGCCGGGCGGCGTCGGCCTCGGCCAACTCTTTCTTGCTCGGAGCCTTCTTTTTCGTTTTTGTTTTCTTCGCGGCTTTCTTCGGCGCGGGCTTCCGGACCGCCGCCTGTTCCGCCCCGGCGCGAGCATCCGCCTCAGTGCTCTTGCGCGACCGCCCAGTTTTTGCCTTCATAAGTCTTTGTCAGATGCGCGCTCAAGCTGCATCTCGGGCCCAAACCCCATGTCTTCGGCAAAGTCATTCCACGAGCCCACAGGCACCGCCCCGCCGCTGGCCTGGTCGTGGCCATTGCCGTAGCCCTGGTCGGCGCCCGCGGGCGTGTGCTCGCGCAGGAACTGGATCACATTGAGGCCCTTAGGCCCGCGAGCGGAAAAGTGCACGTAGCCCGGACGAAACCCGAAGTTCACGCCCATGACGATCGAGTCCTTGAAGCGTCCGCGCCAGGTCTGCGCCACCAGCGGATGCACTTGGCAAGGCGTGTCCATGCGCAGCGCCACCAGGTCCGCGCCCAGCCGGTCGCGCCACTTGCGGCTGAACTTGGGCGCGGCCTTTTTCGCTACCGCCAGCGCCGTTGCCACTTCCTCCTTGGCGGCCCGCAGCGCGGCGGTTTGCGCCAGCTCGCCGCTCACGATCTGCTTGGGCGAGGCGGCTTCCAGCAGCGCGCTCAAGGCTTCGCTCGCGTCGCCGGCAGCCGTCCGCCGCGGCGCATTCAGGAGCGAGACCGCATCCCGCATCGGCCCCATGGGCCACCGCGCGCGCGCCTCGTCCAGCTCCGCGAAAGGCGCTTTGTCCCCAAGGTCGCTCAGAATACTCAAGGCCGCAAGCCACAGCAGCTCTCCGTGCTGCCCCGGCGTCATAATGCCCCGTACGCACCACCAGACCAGCAGGCCCGTGGTCGGCGTGGGTTCCGTCCCGTAGCCGGTGATCAGCTCCGCACCCGGCGGGACCCCGCCCGGCAGGTGGTGGTCGATCAGCAGAGTCGCCACACCCGGCAGCAGTGCGTCCGCCCGGCTGCCCAGGTCCAGTACGAAGAGCGTTTCCGGCTCGCGCCCTCGCAGCCGCTCGATCACGCCCGGATCCCAGGCCGACTCGCCCTTGCGCCGCGCCTCTACCGTGACCTGCCCATACCCCGCCAGGTTCAAAGCCCGCACCAGCAAAGCCCCCGCGGGCAGCCCGTCGCAGTCCGCATCGCACAGCACGTGCATGCGGGTTCCACGCCCGCCCGGAAGCCCTTCCAGAAACGCCCGAAACCGCTCCCCCGCCTCATCCACTAAAGCCATGAAAGAGAAGATGCAGCTCGCAGCCTCCAAAATGCTCGCGTTGCAGCATGCATCACCCGCTCTCCAATCCCACAAAAATCGGGTGCCCCACGTCTCGCTTCTGAGACGTGGGTTGAGCGATGCACACGAAAACGGATGCTACACTCGCACGCATGCCGCGCCTGCTCGCCTTTGCCGTTCTGCTTGCCCCTTCGCTCCTCGCACAAGCACCCGTGAAGCACGCGATGACCCTGGATGACCTGGCGAAAGTGCAGCAGGTGGGCCGCCCTGAGCTTTCCCCCGACGGCCAGTGGATCGCCTACACCCTGCGCCACACCGACACGGAAGCCGACAAAAACGTCAGCAATCTATGGATGGTGAGCTGGGACGGCGCGCAGGACGTCCAGCTCACCTACGACACGGAAGGCGCGAGCAGCCCGCAGTGGAGCCCCGATGGGCGATATCTGGCATTTTTATCCGGCCGGCCAGGCAAGGCAAAGGGCGACCAAGTATGGCTGCTGGACCGGCGCGGCGGCGAAGCGCGCCAGTTAACGCAAGTGAAGGAGGACCTGAGCGATTTCCGCTGGTCGCCTGACTCCAAGCAGCTGCTGCTCACGCTTCGCGCCAAGGACGAGCCGGAGCCTGAAAAGAATGGCAAGCCTGTGCCGCCGAAGCCCATCGTGCTGGACCGCTACCACTTCAAGCAGGACGTAGAAGGCTATCTGACGGACAAGCGCGATCACCTGTTTCTGTTCGACATCGCGAACGGCAAACTTTCGAAACTGACCAACGACAACGCGCACGAAGAGCACGAGGCGCAGTGGTCGCCGGACGGCAAGCGCATCGCGTATGTGAGCCGGCAAGATACACCCGACCCAGACCGGACCGACAACCCGGACGTTTTCGTGGTAGACGCCGCGCCGAACAGCACCACGCGCAAGCTAACGACCTTCGCCGGCCCGGACCAGGGCCCACTCGCCTGGAGCCCGGACTCCACCCGGATTGCTTACCGCCAGGCCAGGCTGCCCGGCTACTCCATCTATAACCAAAGCCAGCTCGCGGTGATTCCCACAGCG
>CAXTVG010000317.1:0-3416 GCA_964247505.1 uncultured Acidobacteriaceae bacterium | reverse complement strand
GCGCTCGCCGCAGCCACGGGCAAACACGCCGCCGAGCTTCCAGCAGAAACCACTTACGACTTCCGGCTTACCGGGCCTGCGAAACCGCAATAAACGTCGGCGCAGTTCCGTGATGGCGCTTCTGTCTCGGAGCGGGACAAGTAAACCTTGACAAATAAAGTTCCCACGCCTCCAATAGAAGGCGTGGGAGCGGTACCCTCGATGGTTACAGTCCACCGGGGGGTCTGACTACCGCTTTCGCCGTAGCCTGACCAGGGCAACACAAGCAGCCCAGAATCGCCAATCCAGCACGATTCTGACTGTCACGTGCACCCCGGACGTCCATGCGTCCATAGGCCACCTCCAGCATTGGGTTCGGCGTTCGCCGCTTCACACGGCGAACGCCGGATGGCCTGATCTTCCGGCCAACGTCGTTTACCGCTCTGCACTCTGCTGAAAGCTCGCCTAGTCTATCCGCTCGCAAGCTTGCTCCGGGCCCTGTACTGTCGCGATTTCTGCACCGAGGTAACCGGCACTCTCCCAAGCTTGCGCAGACCCAAGACGCACGTTTGTCCCAGCCCGCCGGAATCTTGCCTCGTTACGCGCGCTTTCCCTAGCGCAACCCCCACCCTTCTGCATACACTCGGGGCAAAGCTTTCTTTTTGCGTTACTTCGAAGGGCACACTCACGCATGCGCAGTCACTTTCTCCTTGGATCGCTCCTTCTCGCCGCACTCGCGGCATCTGCCACGGCTCAACGCACCACCGCCCAGCATCACGCCGCCGAAAACCAGCAGGCAAGGGAACAGGCCCGCGTCGCGCAAATGCCCTGGATGAACAAAAGCCTCTCCCCCGACCAGCGCGCCGCGCTCGTTCTTAAGGAGATGACTCTCGACGAGAAGCTCTCGCTGCTGCACGGCAACGGCATGGCGCGCGAGCCGCAATGGCAAATGCCCCTCACCCGCGACTCCAACGGCGGTGCTGGCTACATCGCCCCCATCCCGCGGCTGGGCATTCCCGGGGTAAACATGTCCGACGCCGCCTACGGGGTCCGCTCCTCCGGTGCCAACGGCCGCTACTCCACTGCGCTGCCCAGTAATCTCGGTGCCGCGTCCAGCTGGGATCGCGAGGCGGCCTACAGCTACGGCGACCTGATCGCCCGCGAGCTTCGCGCGCAAGGCTACAACATGAGCCTGGGCGGCGGCGTCGACCTCACCCGCGAACCCCGCAACGGCCGCACCTTTGAGTACCTGGGCGAAGACCCCGTGCTCGCCGGCACCCTGGTCGGCCGCGTCATGAGCGCCGAAAAAGACGACCACGTCGTCTCCGACATCAAGCACTACGCCGTCAATGACCAGGAAACCGGACGCAACATCGTCAACGCCGTTATTTCCAAGCGAGCCATGCGCGAGAGCGACCTGCTCGTGTTCCAGATCGGCATCCGCGACGCCCAGCCGGGCATGGTCATGTGCTCCTATAATCGCATCAACGGCCCCTACGCCTGCGAAAACGACTACCTGCTGCGTGACGTGCTCAAGGGTGATTGGCAGTACCCCGGCTTCGTCATTTCCGACTGGGGCGCGACGCACTCGACTGTCGCGAGCTCCCACGCAGGGCTCGACCATGAGGAGCCTACCGACCAGTATTACGGCCCCGCGCTGAAGCAAGCTGTGCAATCCGGGCAGGTCTCGCAGGCCGAAATCGACGATCACGCCCGCCGCATTCTCCGTTCCTACTTCGACGACGGCGTCATGGACTATCCCGTGGAGAAAGGCGTCGTCGATGTCGAGCGCGACCTCGACGTCGCGCAGCATGTCGAGGAGGGCTCGATCGTCCTGCTCAAAAACGAGCGCAGCGTCCTGCCGCTCGAAGCCGCGCACACGAAAAATATCGCCGTGATCGGTGCCCACGCCGACGTCGCCATGCTCTCCGGCGGCGGCTCCGCTCAGGTCGACCCGCCGGGCGGCAATGCCATCGCACCTCCAGGCCAGGGCGCAACCCACTGGCAGGAGCACATCTGGTTCCCAACCTCGCCGCTCCGGCAGCTTCAAGCCTCGCTGCCCGAGGCCAAGCTGACCTACAACTCCGGCGAGGACACCGCCCAGGCCGCCGCGCTTGCCAAACAATCTGACCTGGCCGTCGTCTTTGTCCAGCAGTGGGAAGCCGAAGGCCTCGACCTGCCTACTCTCGCGCTGCCCGATAACCAGGACGCACTGGTCGAGGCGGTCGCAGCTGCGAATCCCCACACCGTGGTGGTGCTCGAAACCGGCACCGCCGCCCTGATGCCCTGGGCCTCCAAGGTCGAGGGCATTGTGGAGGCCTGGTACGGCGGTTCTCGCGGAGCAACCGCCCTCGCGCGCGTGCTTACGGGCCGGGTGAACCCCTCGGGCAAGCTCGCCATGACTTTCCCACTGAGCGACGCCGATCTGCCTCATCCGACAATCCCGGAGCTCGCCAGCGAAGACCAGGGCCAGGGAACCGGCGCGACGAATGGACCCACGCACACCGCCTCGCGCTATTCCGTCACCTACGACGAAGAGCTGAAGGTCGGCTATAAGTGGTACGAGACCGAGCACAAGCCCGTTCTGTTTCCCTTTGGCTTTGGTCTTTCTTACACAACCTTCGCCTACTCCGGCCTGCGGGTAACCCCCGGCGCAAAGCCGCAGGCCCATTTCACCCTTAAGAACACAGGCGCGCGCCCCGGCGCTGAGATTGCTGAACTCTACGCCACTCTCCCCGCTCAAGCCAACGAAGCTTTCCATCGCTTAGTCGGCTATAGCAAGGTCATGCTCCAGCCCGGCGAAAGCAAGGAAATTACCATCGACATCGACCCGCTCTACTTATCCATCTATGACGACACCGCGGGCCGGATGAAAGTCGTGCCGGGGCAGTACACCTTTGCCGCTGGCCCCTCCTCGCAAGCCCTGCCGCTCAAGGCGGAAGCCGCCATGGAGGCTGCCGAGATTTCACGCTAGGAAAGCGCGAGCCAACTTCGTTCGCCTCATTGCGGCTGCTCAGTTGCAGCGAGGCGAACCTAACGCGAACGTTCGAGTTTACGGTGGATGTCCTGGTGATCTGATTCCTTGCTAGTCGTAGTCGACAGGAAAAGGCTCGCAGTCTCCGGATATTCGTCTTTCCCCTGAAACAGAAGGGAAACGAAGCGCTGCTCCTCCGGCATCGCCAGAAAAAATCGCTGATCCCGCACAGTGAAGCTGAGAACCGGGTTGTATTTACCTCTCCATGGCGCCTTAAGGTCCGGCACACGCGTAAGCTCAGTGCCGGCGAACATCTCCCGCAACCACGAAACAATCTCTTCAAATGCCTCCCGTCTTGCCTCTCCTGTCGGCTTCACGCGCCGACTATACTCCGCATACTCGGTTTCAATGTCCATCCGGGCTCTCCAGTCCGCAAAAGTGAGTCACACGAGCAGTCTCTCTT
>CAXTVG010000316.1:0-3417 GCA_964247505.1 uncultured Acidobacteriaceae bacterium | reverse complement strand
CTCCTCCAGAGCCCCCTCGCTATACCCCGGCAAATCCGTTCCCATACTAGGCAGCATAGCGCACCATTTTCTTTCGAATCGCGCGCCGGGGAGCCCGCCACGCGCTAGACTAGGGTTTCCGGGTTTTCCGAAACCCGACCCAAGCCTGCAAGGCAAAGATTCGAGGTGTATCCCATTGGCAGAGGTTCGCGTCCAGGAAGGCGAGCCGCTTGAAAACGCACTCCGTCGCTTCAAGCGCAAAGTGCAAACCGAGGACATCATCAAGGAAGTCAAGCGCCACAGCTTCTACCTCAAACCCGGCGAGAAGCGCCGCGTCAAAGAAGCCCTAGCCCGCAAACGTAACCGCAAAAAAGCACGGAAAGAAGCGGATTAACCAAAGAGGCCCGGCGCAAGCCGGGCCTCTTTGTGCCTTACAGCTTGCCATCCTTTAGAAGACGACCTTCCCCCCAAGTTGGATGGCTCGTGCGGCCGGCAAGCCAGTCCCGCCGTTGCTGTATCCGCCCGTGTTGAAAGCATTGCTGCCAAATGCTGCATCATCAATCGATGTGTCAGGCGTTCCCAGGAATGCGTGATTAAGCACATTGAAGGCGTTTAAGTACAGCTTGATGCTGACACCCTCTGCAATGTTGGTGGTCTTGATGATCGCGGCATCCACGTTGTTGAAGCTCTGCCCACGCGTGATGTTCCGGGGCGATCCGGGATAAGGATTTCCGACAAGATTTGCGTACGCCTGGTTGTTATACAGCCAGTGAACCTGATTCTTGTTTATCGGAGCATTTAGATTTCCGTTCGCATCGGTTGACTGGTACTGATAATAGCCTGTCCCGTTGGAAGTAAAGGCCAAAGTCGGGTCGACGACATAAACTCCCACGCTTGAAACCGGAGCACCTGGATTTGCCAGAACTGGACGGCATGTGTCCGCGCCATTCCGAGCATTGAATTTAGGATCGCAATAACTAGTCATGTTGGCCATTGCGGTCGCTGTAGGGTCGGCGAACGTCGTAGCCGTATAGAACTGTGTAGGCGTCCACGACTCTCCGTTGTTGAAGTTCCAGTTGGCACTTACTTCGAAGCCGCCCAGCAGCCGCCCTTGATAGCCGCTCCGATGCAAAAAATCCGGAACCTGATAATTCAGACCGACTGAGGCGAGGTTCGGGTAGGAATAGTTTGCGACGCCCCGCTCAGGAATGTCTGTCTGCAAAGGATTCTGTGCAAACGCCGAACTGCTGGTTGTTCCTGCCGCGGAACTCGCAGCATAAATCTCGTCCACGTTGTCGATCACGCGGCTGTACGTGTAGCTCGCATTGATGGTTGCGCCCCGGTACTGCCGTGTTTGCAGCTGAACTTGAAGGCTATTGTAGTTGCTAAAACCATTGTTATTTCGAGTGGTCACATTTCCCTGGTCACAATTCAGGCGACCAAGCCCGAGAGGTTTGGTTGCGTCCTGGCAAAGGCTGCTGGGTGAAACTTCATTCGGAAACGCCGTGGCGACCGGAAGGAGATACGGGTTCGCGTT
The DNA here is from genome assembly GCA_964247505.1 of uncultured Acidobacteriaceae bacterium. Taxonomy (GTDB): domain Bacteria; phylum Acidobacteriota; class Terriglobia; order Terriglobales; family Acidobacteriaceae; genus EB88. Next base: position 1,901 of record CAXTVG010000316.1, on the reverse strand, counting down.
CACGGATTGAAACTGGCGCGAAACGTGGTTCCCGATATAGCTAACCCCAACGACAGCATCGCGGATCTGATACTGCACTCCTAAGCTGTAGGTCTGCGCCCGTGGGTTAACGAAGGTACTTGGGTTGTTCGTTTGATTCCTAAAACTGGGATTCACGCCGCGGGGAATATTCGCGAGGTTAAGCGACCTCACGTTCGCCCCGGAAAGCCCCCCTCCGGGGATACAGTTGCCCGCGCACTGCAGGGTCCCCAAGTTAATCACCGGAGCTGCCGTCGCGGAATTGAGGAAGATGTTGTAGAAAGACGGATCATACTGGATTCCGTATGCGCCGCGCACAACAAGATTTTTGATCGACTCCGGGTTGAAGGCGAACCCAATGCGGGGTTCGAGGTTTTTCCAATTGCGATTGGTATATAGATAAGTTCGGGCGGAAAGAGGAAGGGCGGTGCTCCAGAATGGGCTAGGCCCGGTTTCCCTCGTTACTGTCTCGTCGTGCAGCTTGTTCTCCGCCTGATCGAAGAACTCGTAGCGGAAGCCAAGATTCAAGGTTAGAGAGGGCAGCGCCTTCCAGTCGTCCTGAGCATAAAGACCGAAGTCAGGCTCAGTGAAAGGAATAACAGGGTTTCCGTCTCCGAGCTGCAGAGTTCCCACACCCTGAATGAAATTATTAAAGCTGCCGAAATTGTATCCACCGTTGTAATCGGGAAGGAAAGTATTCGGAGAGTTCTGGAAAGTGAAATCGCCGCCAAATGAAACGGAATGTTTCCCACGAGTCCAGTTTGCGTTGTCTTGCACCTGCGTGATCTTTACTGTTCGACCTTGCGGCAGAGTCGTTGAATAGCCAAAACCCACCGAGCCGGAGATACCCACAGAAGCTATGCACGTTGCGAGCCCAGTTCCAGTGCAACTGGGCTGCGTCCCGCCCTGAAAGAATACTTTGCTCTGCTGGAAGCCATATCGTAGCTGGTTCACCCATGACGAAGAGAACGTATGCGCCCAGTCCGCGCCGATGGAATGGGTCGTGCCGGGAACGTTATAGAAGTAGCCGTTCGAAAGCTGGATGCCTTCGGTAATGTTGTCTTGATAGATATAGCGCAGGAAGAAGTGATCTTTTTCCCGCGGCTGCCAGTCAAGTCGGCCGATGTCCTCCTGGTCGTTGTAGAGCGGTGCTACCGAACTGCTAACCTGGGCAAACTCGACTGGAACCGTAACTCCATTTGGCCCGGTCACGGTACGGGTGGTAGCCGCGCCTGCAGTGTGAGGATTGGAAAGCAGTCCGTAGGCACCTTGCGATGCCAGCGCGGCGACCGCGGGGTTGTTAGGGAAAGCGGCAGTCAACGCCTGCAGACCGGCTGGCGTGGGCGTCGAGTTGGATGTGACAAGCGGCGTGAATCCTTGCCGCTGGTGATCCCAGTTGGTGCCTCCGAAAAACCAGAGCTTATCCCTTAGAACCGGCCCACCGAGAGTTCCGCCCCAACGGTTTTCTACGTACCGGGGCAGCACCGCCGGGGTGCAGCCCGATGCGCTCGTCTGACCCGGAGCGCAGTAACCAAGAACGGGATTCTTATACCCGTTGGCAAACGAATCGAGAAAGGAGCCGGTATAGAACTCATAGCCCGTCCCGTGCAGCCGGTTCGTTCCACTCTTGGTGATGTAATTGATGACGCCGCCCATGTTGCGTCCGTACACGGCGTTGTAATTCGAAGTAACCACCTGCACTTCTTGGATTGCGTCCTGATTGGCAAAGAAAATCTGCGGACCTGCTACCGAGTTGTCGTTGTTCGACTGCCCATCGATCTCGAAGTTGTTCGACCTGGAGCGTTGTCCGTTGATGGAAAGGTTAAACCCGCTCGCATTGCTGAAGCTCGCATCATGCCCGATGGCGACACCGGGTGTGAGCA
>CAXTVG010000315.1:0-3420 GCA_964247505.1 uncultured Acidobacteriaceae bacterium | reverse complement strand
CGAAACCCCCGCCCATAAACTCGGTGATCACGCGCACCTGCGTCTTCGGCAGCTTGAACACTTCGGCGAACTCGTCCCGCACACTTGACGTTCCCTGGGTCGACGCGTACACCGTCACTTCTTCGGGCTTCCAGTCCACGACATACCCGTGTGTTTCGAGCGCGGAGTGGGTCTGCACCTGCGTCCAGTATTCGGTCTCAATCACCGCGTCGGCCTGCGCGAAGCCCTGGACCGTGTCGCCAGACTGCTTGCGCTGCGGGCCGTGGACATTGCCGTGCTGCGGCACATTCTTGGGGCCCCCGCCGCCGCCGGCTGAGCCCGGTGCATCCGCCGGACCGGGAAACACTACCGGCGCATCGGCCTCGCGCGCCCGGTCGCGATGCACCACGAAAGACATGGGGTCGTACTGCACTTTGACGAGCTTCGCCGCATCGGCGGCGATCTGCGGCGAAACCGCCGCCACAGCCGCGATCGGCTGGCCTGCGTAGCGCACGATCGGGTAGCGCGAAGGCTGCTCCTGCTTGGGGTCGCGCAGCTGCGCCATGCCGCCGCGCTCGTGCTCGATTACATGCACCGCGCGCACGCCGGGCAGCCTTTCCGCCTCGCTGGTGTCGATCGAAACAATGCGCCCATGCGGCACCGTCGCATCCACCATGCGCGCGTACAGCATGCCGGGCAGCAGCACGTCGGCGGTATAACGAGCCTTGCCCATCGCCTTCGCGGGGCCGTCGTAGCGCACCGTGGGCTTGCCGATGAAGCGCAGGTCGGCGTTCGCGGGCAAGGGCGGCGGCTCGTTTGCGTCTACTTCGCGCTGCTTGGTCGTCAGCCCGGTTTGCGGGATTCCGTAAACGAAATTGTCGGTCCGCTTCGGCGTCGCAGTCTCGTTTGTAGAGGGCGGCGCTGCGGTATCCTGGCCGCCGGTCTTGGGCTTGGCCTCATTCTGCACCTTCTTCGCGGGCGGTCCTTGCACCTGCTGCCCTTGCGCGAACATGTCAAGCGCCATGCTAGGCCTCCTTGCCAGTGCCGAGCGAAACCAGCCCGGCTATCTGCTTGTTCTGCGCCACTTCCAGCGTCGCCGCGAACACCTTAGGGTACGTCCCGCATCGACACAGATTGCCGCTCACCGCGTGCTTCACATCGGCCAGCTGCGGATGGGGATTGCGCTCCAGAAGCGCCGCGCAGCTCATCACCATGCCCGGCGTGCAGAACCCGCACTGCATCGCGTCGTGCTTCACAAACGCGGCCTGCACCGGGTGCATCGCCCCGCCCTGCGACAGCCCCTCGATGGTCGTAATCTCACGGCCTTGGGCGTCAATGGCCAGCGTCATGCAAGCCAGCGCTGGGGTCTTGTCAAGCCAGATCGTGCAAGCCGAGCACGATCCACGATCGCACACCACCTTGGTCCCGGTCAGGCCGATGTTGTCACGCAGCGTTTCGGCGAGCGTGTAGCGCGGCTCAACCGTCACCGCGTGCTCCTGCCCGTTCACGCGCAGCTTGATGGGCAGCGCGTTTGGCCCGACCGTCTGGTCCGGCTTTAAGCTCTCCTTGGTGTCGCGAACCAGCGCCTGGGCCGACTCGACCGCGGTCGCCGCCGCGGTGACGCCCGCGCCTTTTAAAAATCCGCGTCGGGTGAAATTGGTTTTAGGGTTTTCTGCCATGGGCGCAGCCTTTCGGGGGTTGGGAGCGGGGCCTTGCAACCAAAGTGGTATGAACCGTACTCTACTCCCGCGCACAAGGGAATTTCCATTAGCGCTCACCGAATCGATTCGAGCCGGAGGAACTCGTCTTTCTCACGCATCGCGCCGCAGCAAAGGCGCGACGCGCGCGCCTAACAACTCGGTCGCGCGCAGCAGTTTTGCATGCGGCAGTGCAGCCACGCTCATCTGAAAACCGATCTGGGCAATCCCGCCCAGGGCCTCACTCATGCGCAACACTTTCGCAGCCACCGTCTCAGGCTCGCCCACCATCAGCGCGCCTGTCGAGCCCAGCAGCGCGTCAAAGTGCGCGCGGGTCACCGGCGGCCATCCGCGCTCCTGCCCGATTTTAGTGAAAGCCTCGGCATAGCCGGGGAAGAAGTCGTCCGCTGCCTGCGCGGCTGTTTCAGCAACGTAGCCCAGCGCGTGTACGCCGACTTTGAGCTGTTCCGGCGCATGCCCAGCCTGCTTCCCAGCGCGGCGGTACAGGTCGATCAGCGGCCGAAACCGGTGCGGCTCACCGCCGATAATCGCGACCATCAGCGGCAGCCCCAGCATTCCAGCGCGGGCAAAAGAAGCCGGTGTGCCGCCCACCCCCAGCCACACCGGCAGCGGGTTCTGCAAAGGGCGCGGGTACACGCCCTGGCCGGTCAGCGGTGCGCGGTGCCGCCCCGACCAGGTCACATGCGTGCTTTCCCGCAGTTCCAGCAGCAGATCGAGCTTTTCGGCGAACAGCGAGTCATAGTCCTCCAGCCGATAGCCGAACAACGGAAACGACTCCACAAACGAGCCCCGGCCCGCGACGATCTCCGCGCGTCCGCCCGACAGCAGGTCAAGCGTCGCAAACTCCTGAAACACCCGCACCGGGTCGGCCGCGCTCAGCACCGTGACCGCGCTCGAAAGCCGGATGCGCCGGGTACGCGCGGCCGCCGCGGCCAGGATCACGGCAGGCGCGGAGTCGAGGTACTCCTCGCGGTGGTGCTCGCCCAGGCCGAACACGTCCAGGCCCACCCGGTCGGCCAGCTCGATCTCTTCGAGCAGCTGCTGCATGCGGTCATAGGGCGCGGGTGTGGCCCGCGTAAGAGGGTCCGGGACGGCTGCCGCGAAGCTGTCTATGCCGATTTGCATGGCTAGCAGATGCTCGCGCTCGGCAGCGGACTCAGGCGCGGGTGAGCAGCGCGGCGAAGAAGCCGTCGCACGGATGCACGCCCGGAACAGTCCGCAGGTAAGGCCCGGCAATCGCGGTTGCGCGCAAACGCTCGTGGCCTTCAGGGGTGAGCACCCCGCGCTCGCGCAAAGCCTCAAGCGCCGGAGCCACAGGTAGGAGGCTGACCCCAGGCGTCGCGGCGAGCACCGCTTCCACAACCTGCTCGTTCTCCTCCGGCTCCAGCGAGCAGGTCGAGTACACAAGCCGTCCGCCCGGCTTTGTGGTTTGCAGGGCGGCCGACAAAATGGCGCGCTGACGCTCGGCCTGCCTTGGCAAGTCTGAAAGCTCAAGCCGGTGGCGGATCTCCGGGTTGCGCCCCAGCGTCCCCGTTCCCGAGCACGGCATATCGCACAAAACCGCGCTATACACGGGCCCGGGCGCGTGCAAGGTCGCGTCTGCCGGGGCAAAGTGAACATGCTCGCTCCAGGGCAGCCGACGCTGCATGATGCGCAGACGAGCCGCGCTCACGTCGGTTGCCGTGATCGCGGCATCGGGGTGGCGCTCGGCTAAGATCGCGGT
>CAXTVG010000314.1:0-3437 GCA_964247505.1 uncultured Acidobacteriaceae bacterium | reverse complement strand
TTGTCCGAGTACCTGCGCCCGCTTGCGCAGTTTCGCCGCGAACGGGTTCGCGACACCGTTGTGTTTTTCGGCTCGGCCCGGTTCCACTCCCGGGAACACGCCGAAAAGGTGCGGGGCGAGGAAGTGGAGCTGCTTGCCAACCAGGGCTCGGCGGAAGCCGCCCCAGTGCAGGAACAGCCGCTTGCAGGCGTGAGCACCAAGGCCGCGCTGGCCATGGCTGGGTACTACGAAGACGCGCGGCAGCTGGCGCACATGCACACCCGCTGGGCTCAGACTCTCGCCGACCCAGCGCACGGCGGCTTTCATCGCTTTGTGGTCTGCTCTGGAGGCGGTCCGGGCATTATGGAGGCGGCCAATCGCGGGGCGTCCGAGGCCGGCGGTCCCAGCATCGGGCTGAATATTCAACTGCCGTTCGAGCAAATGCCGAACCCGTACATTACGCCGGAGCTTTCGTTCGATTTCCATTACTTCTTCATGCGGAAATACTGGTTCGCGTACCTGGCCAAGGCACTGGTCGTTTTTCCCGGCGGCTTCGGCACGCTGGATGAGCTGTTTGAGATTTTGACGCTCGCCCAGACCGGCAAGCTGGCCAAAAACATTACTGTGATCCTGTACGGACGCGCCTACTGGGAGCGCGTGCTCAACGTGGAAGCTCTGATCGAGGCCGGGGCGGTTTCGCCGCGCGACCGCAGCCTGTTTACTTTTGCGGACACGCCTGAGGATGCATTCACGCAGCTGAAGCAGAGCCTGACCGAGTTCCACCTGCACGAGCGAGAGGAGGAGCGGCCGGAAGATTTGGCGCCGGAAATTGCGCACACTCGGCGCTGAGCGTTCGTTTGCCGGGGGGGGGGCGCACGGTTATGGCGGCTTGCGCTGCTGCGCACAGGGAAGGCCGCATACACTCAACGCATGGAGCCCACACGTCCGCCGAGGGTCGCTTTTTTTCCGGACTCGTTCGGCGAGGTAAATGGGGTCGCGCACACGGCGCGGCAGTTCACGGCGTGGGCAGCGCGAACGGGCAAGCCGTTTCTTTTGGCCCATGACGGCTGGGGCTCTTTCCAGACTCCTGTGGAGGCCGCAGTGGAGCTTCTAGAGCTGCCGCGCGGGTTCGCGTCTTTTGCGCTGGAGAAGGACTTGCGCTACGATCCTTTGTTCCTGCGCCACCTGGGGCGCGCGTTGCGGGCACTGCGGGCCTTTCGCCCGGATATTGTTCACATTACCGGGCCCAGCGATTTTGGAGTCATGGGCGCGATCCTGGCGCACCGGCTCCGAGTTCCGCTGGTGGCGTCGTGGCACACCAACGTGCACGAGTATGCAGCGCGGCGCTCGGGCTGGGCTTTGCGGGCACTGCCCCCGCCGATGCGCCAGGCGGCGGCTCGTGAGGTAGAGCAGGCATCCCTGCGCCTGACCGCGCGCTTTTACCGGACCGCCCGGCTCTTGTTCGCGCCCAACCCGGCGCTTTGCCAGCTGCTCGCCGACCGCACCGGCAAACCTTGCCTGCCGATGGAGCGGGGCATTGACGAAGAGCTGTTTTCGCCAGCGCACCGCACCACTCCGGCTCCCGGGCGAGGCGGTATATGGACGCTTGGGTATGTCGGGCGGCTATCGGTTGAGAAAAATGTCGCCCTTCTGCCCCGCATCGCCGCGGAACTGCGCGCGCGGGATCTGCGAGTACGCTTCGTGCTGGTGGGGCAGGGGGCAGAAGAAGCCGCCCTGCGGGCCGCGCTGCCGGACGGCTGTTTCGCAGGCGTGCTGCGGGGCGAGGCTTTGGCCGAGGCCTACAGCAACATGGACCTGTTCGTTTTTCCCTCGCATACCGACACCTTCGGCAACGTGGTGCTGGAAGCGCTGGCCTCCGGTGTTCCGTCCGTGGTCACGCCGGATGGCGGCCCGGCGCATATCGTTCGAGCCTCAAACGGCGGAGGCCTCCTAGCAGAGGACGCAGAGTTTGCCGATGCGATCGCGAGCCTGATGCGGGACCCGGAGCGGCATGCGGCCATGCGCGAGCGCGCCCGGGCTTATGCGGCAAGCGCGAGCTGGGACGCAGTTTTCTCGGGCGTGTATGAGGCGTACGGGCGGGTGATCGCGTAAACGAGAAAAGCGGCCTGACGGCCGCCTGTTTGGATCCCGAATTGCTGGTGCCGAAGAGAGGACTCGAACCTCCACACCCTTGCGAGTACATGGACCTGAACCATGCGCGTCTGCCAATTCCGCCACTTCGGCGCGTCGCCCCCGCTGTCGGAGTGTGACGGCAAGATCAAGTGTCCCAAAGCAGACCCGCCGTGTCAAATCCGCGGCTGGGTGCATCCCATAGAGGTTGCGTAAGACCTCACGGACTGGAAGAGAGAAAAGCAAATGAAGGAATTAGAGGCCGGGGCGATTCCCGGCGGGCATGCGGCGGAAATCCGCCGCATGGTGCACGACTTGAGCAATGCGCTTGAAATCATCGTCCAAACGCATTACCTGCTGAAGCTCGGCAAGCTCGACGAGCAGACATTGCAGTGGCTTGCGATGATGGATTCCGGGGTGAAGCAGGCGACCGAGATCAGCGGAAGTCTGCGCCAGTATGTCATCCAGAATGCCGCGGGACGCTAGGAAACCAGCTTTGCGTCCAGTGTAATTTCTGTGTTGTTGGCGAACAGCTTGGAGATGGGGCAGCCCTTCTTCGCGGCATCGGCTGCTTTGTTGAAAGCCGCCTGGTCCGCGCCGGGTATGCGCGCCTCGGTGGTGAGGTGAATCGCGGTGATGCCGAAGCCGCCCTCCACCTGGTCTAGAGTCACTTTGGCTTCGGTGCGGAGCGAGTCGGGCCGCAGGTTTGCTTCGCCCAGCTGGGCGCTCAGGGCCATGGTGAAGCAGCCCGCGTGAGCGGCAGCGATCAGTTCTTCCGGGTTGGTGCCCGCGCCGTTTTCAAAGCGGGTTGAGAACGAGTATTGCGTTTGCTGGAGCACGCCGCTCGCGGTGGAAACCGTGCCTTTGCCGTCCTTTAAGCCGCCCTGCCACTCCGCCGATGCTGTCCTGTCCATGTCTTTTCTCCTCTGGTTGGAATCACACCCGAGTCTGATGCAGGCTAAGGCGCGCCGGGCGCACGTTTTAGGCTGACGGCGCGGGTGAGGTCGCCGGTTTGGCCGCCGTGTTCGGTAAGGGTGCCGGTGAGCAGATAATAACCGGGCAGCATGGGGCTTGCAGCCGCGCCGCGCTCCAGGCGGCCCGAAAAGCTGAACGAGCGCCCGTGAATCTGCTGGGTGGTCCACTCGACCGCGTGGCCGTCGGCGTGGGTTGTGGCGAAGTTAAAGGTTGGGGGAGCGACGTTCGGGTCGGGGTCGAGCGGGCCGGTCATGTAGCCCTGGAGCTTGCTGTCCTCAAAGTAGAGCGTGATGATGCCGCCGATTTTGTCCCAGGGATACTGGCCTTCGGCTGCGGGCGGCAGGTCGGTGTGG
>CAXTVG010000313.1:0-3453 GCA_964247505.1 uncultured Acidobacteriaceae bacterium | reverse complement strand
CTGCTGATCGTGGTCTCGGTGGCACTGGTCCGGTACGTAGCCGGGCGCGGGATATTGAAAGGGGCGAGCTAGGTGGGGGTTGGCATTGAGGTAAACCGGCTGGATGCGTGGTACGGGACGCACCAGACGCTGTTTGAAATCACGCTGAATATCCCGGCGAATCAGGCCACCGCCCTGATCGGACCTTCCGGGTGCGGCAAATCCACCTTTGTGCGCTGCCTAAACCGGATGCACGAAACCAACGCCGGAGGGCGGGTCGAGGGTACCGTGCGGATTGGCGAACTCGACATTTACAAGGACGCGGCACCAGTCGAGATCCGGCGGCGGGTGGGCATGGTCTTCCAGCGGCCGAACCCGTTCCCGACAATGTCCATTTACGACAACGTAGCCTCTGGTTTGAAGCTGAATGGGTTTCGCAACCGGCGGGTTCTGGACGAAATCGTCGAGCGCTCGCTTCAGCAGGCAGCGTTGTGGGACGAGGTCAAGGACGACCTGCGCAAGAAGTCGGGCGCGAGCCTGTCGGGCGGGCAGCAGCAGCGGTTGTGCATCGCGCGGGCGCTGGCGGTCGACCCGGAAGTGCTGCTGATGGACGAGCCCGCGTCGGCGCTCGACCCGGTTTCGACGGCCAAGATCGAGGACTTGATCTTCGAGCTGAAGTCGCAGTACACCATCGTCATCGTGACCCACAACATGCAGCAGGCGGCCCGGGTGGCGGAGCGGACGGGCTTTTTTCTGTCGGGCAAGCTGGTGGAGTTCGATGTAACTCACAAGATATTCACAAATCCCGGCGACAAACGGACTGAGGATTACATTACCGGGCGGTTCGGGTGAGGGTTTAGCGATGCGGGTGCGTTTTCATCAAAGCCTGGGCGACCTGAAGGAAAAGATTTTGGTCATGGCCGGCATGGCCGAGCAGTCGGTCGATCGGGCGCTTGAGGCGTACCGCACGGGCGATCTCGCGCTGGCCGAGCTGGTCGAGCAGTCGGAAACGGCGATCAACCGGTATGAGCGCGAGATCGACCAAATGGCGCTCGACCTGCTCGCGATGGAGCAGCCGATGGCCATCGATCTGCGCTTCATCCTGGCGGTGATCAAGATCAACGCGGATGTCGAGCGGGTGGGCGACTCGGCCGTGAACATCGTGGAGCGGGTGCGGGAAATGCAGGCGCTTTCCCGCGTGGACCTGCCGGTGGATATTCCGCGGATGGCCGCGCTGGCCACCGACATGGTGCGGCAGGCCCTGCAGTCCTTTGTGGAAGGCGACGCGACGGCCGCCGAGAAGGTTTTAGTGCTCGATGACGCGGTGGACCGTCTGAACCGCAGCGCCCACTTCGCGCTCCTGAACGTGATGCGCGAGCAGCCGGAGCTGACGCCGCAAGCCCTTAACGCGCTGGTGGTGTCGCGGTCGCTCGAGCGGGTAGCCGACCACGCGACCAACATCGCGGAGGATGTGATCTTTTGGATCCGCGGGGCGGATGTGCGCCACTATGTGCCGCCCGCTGCGGTGGCAGACGGACTCTCGGGCTGAAGAGGCTCTTCGGGTGGGCGCGTACACAGAGCTTTGCATCCTGTCCGGCACTCCCCAAGCTCCGCGCGCCCTGCTATTTGTGAAGCATGCGCTTCCGGGCTCTTTTTCTGCATGCAGCCGCATGTTTGTTTTTCGCGGTTTCCTCCAAGGCGGCTACGCATCCCGACTGGACTGCGCCGCTCGCTCCCTTTCAGATCGCCGACAACCTGTACTACGTCGGCAGCCGCGATCTTGGCAGCTACCTGATTACCACGCCCGCCGGAAACATCCTGATCAATGCCAACCTCGCCAGCTCGCCGCCGCTGATCCGCGCCAGCATTGAGCGCCTCGGCTTCCGGTACGCCGATACAAAAATCCTCCTGAACGGTCAGGCCCACTTCGACCACATGGCCGGAGCCGCGGAAATCCTGCGCGAAACCCACGCCCGCGACATGGTCATGGAGTACGACGCCACGCTGGTTCGCGACGGCGGCGCATCCGATTTCGCCCACACCTCCGACGGTATACCGACCTATGCTCCCGCCCGGGTGGATCGGGTTCTTCACGACGGCGACACGGTCACGCTCGGCGGCGTCACGCTCACCGCTCATCGCACCGGCGGGCACACCCGTGGCTGCACGACCTGGACGTTCCGAACGCATATTCCCGGGGAGCCGGCCACGCGGCTCCGCGATGTCGTGATCCTCGGCGGCGTCAGCGCGTTGAGTGGATACCGGCTCGTCGACAGGCCCGGACGCCCTGCGTCTTATCCGGGTATCGCGCAGGATTTTACCCGCACGTTTGCGACCCTGCGGGCGCTGCCCTGCGATATCTTCCTGGGCGCTCACGGGGTGTACTTCGATATGCTCGCTAAGCGCAGCCGCCTTGCCAAGGAAGGTCCCGTAGTGTTTATCGATCCCGCCGGTTATCGGAAAATTGTCGACGGAGCGGATGCCGAGTTCCAGGCCAAAATCCAAGCGCAGCAGCGGACGGGGTGGGCGAGCTAACCCCAGCTGATCAACTCCAGCAGTTCCGGGAAATACAGGCCATGGCGCAGGCCACGAATCGCCGGGAACGCAGCGGCGAGAACGCCGGCGTAGGCTTCAAGCTGCGCACCGAAGTTTTCGCGCTGCTGCTGGACCCACGCCGCGCGGTCTTCCGTGCCGGCACGGACGCCTGCTTTGTAATCGATAATCCAGAGAAATTCCTCACCCGGCGCGTGCGGCGTTTCGCCAGCCAGAAAAGCGCGATCGACACGCACGGTGCGGAGATTGCCGTCCGCGTCCCAGGTCTGCCAGGCGCTTTCCGAGTGAGCGCCGGGGTGCGGTGACAGGAGCCAGCGCCCGGTGGGGTCCTCCGCGGCGGCGAGCGCCTGCGCGGCCAGCTCGGCCGCGGTTCGGCTGCGTCGGTCGGGAGGGAATGCGGCGCTCCACAGGATTCGCTCGGCGGTGCGCTCGAGGGTGGCGCGCAGCTGTTTGGGCTCCAGGCCAGGGTCTGCTGCGAAATGCGCCGTGAGTTGTTCCAGCAGCGCGTGCATGGCTGTACCGCGGGCGCGCGCGGCAGGGGAGCCTTCGGCGCGGGAAAACAGCGGCCGCGGTTTCGCGGGCGTTCTTGTTTGAACGTCCGGCACAGCTGACCGCGGGCTCCAATGGGCGGGGAGGCGTTCGATGGTTGGCTGTTGCGCTTCCGGTTCGGCGGCGGCGGCGGCCAGCGAAATACCGCTGCCCTGGACTGGCTCTTGCATCGGACGCGCGCGGATTTCTTTTTCAAAAGCCGGCCACGCGGCCGCCAGCAGAGAGCCTTCGTGGGGACGGCGCGGCTCGCCGTCCTTGGCGTCGATCGCGGCGAACAGGTGGAGGCGGGTCCGGGCGCGGGTGCAGGCGACGTAGAAAAGGCGCTTACGCTCGGCCGCTTCGCGCGCTGCGCGCTGCCGGGCGACCCAGGCG
>CAXTVG010000312.1:0-3457 GCA_964247505.1 uncultured Acidobacteriaceae bacterium | reverse complement strand
GGATTGAGGCGAGCGGCTTCTCCCGGACGCGCGACCCAAACAGCGGAGCCGCCCACGCATGCCGCGTCGCGGGCGCGGAGCCACTCGCCCCCGCAACGCGAGGCGGCCTGCTCCAAGGTTGTTTCCAGTTCGCGGACATTTTCGGCCCAGCGCTGGGACATGAGCCACGGCACGAGATCGGGGGCGAAGCCGCGCAGCAGCCGGCCGCCTTCCCGGCGGGAGCGCGCATTCCACTGCTCGAGAAAGTGCTCCGCGAGCATGGGGATATCGCCGAGGCGGTCGCGCAAGGCGGGGAGTGTCATGTGGACCTGAGAAAGCTGGGCCTGGAGGTCGCTGCGGAACTTGCCCGTGAGCACGAGCGGACGCAGGGCCCGCTCCGAGGAAAGAACGATGGAGCGCGGAGAGTGGCTCGCATCCGAGGGATCCGCGGCGCGCGCGGGCAGGTGCAGGGAGCGCGATGGAGACCCGAGCGAGGCGGCCGCGGGGTGCGACCAGGCTAAGAGGTGCAGGAGCCGCGCCTGCTCTTCGTGGGTGAGCGCGTCGATGCCTGACAGGTACAGCGTGCCGCCCCGGGCTTCGGCAAAGCGGGAGCTAAAGCCATTTTCAGAGAAAAAGGCCCGCGCCGGGTAGTGCACGAAAGGGGCAGCTCGATGGGCTGTAAGCCCGTGCAGGGTTTGGGCGAGGAGCCGCTTGCCCGTGCCCCGTTCGCCTTCAACCAGCGCAAACCGGAGGTGGTTAGCCAGGTAGCGCACCTGGAGAAACAACCGCTCCATGGCGGGGCTGCGGCCCACCATGTCGCCCAGTGTCCACCGGGCGCGCCCGCTGCCGCCAAGCCCTGCGTGGGTAGGGCGCAGCATCCCATCGGCCGCGCCGGACCCACCCGTGAAACTGCCTAGACTGCCGATGCCGCCGCTCATTGCGCCGGTGCCCGGCACTGCTCGATTCAAAGCCATCGCTGTTCCCTTCCGTGCGCTGGCCGAGTACGGCTTGCGCAGACAAAGGATGTATCGGCGATGGGGAGCGGAACATGAGCGAAAAACGGACAGGGGGGAGTGTTTTTTTGCCCGCGGGTTTAGGAAGCGGGCGCGGCCACCGCGCCCCGCATGCGGGCCGACGGCTGGTCGGAAGCGATCACGCCGTCGCGAATCGTGACCACGCGGTGGGCGTATTCGGCGATATCGGGCTCGTGGGTGACGAGCACGATGGTGTTGCCGCCGGCGTGGAGCTCATCGAACAGGGCCATGATCTCGTCGCCGGTTTTGGAGTCGAGATTGCCGGTGGGTTCGTCGGCGAGGATGATGGAAGGGCGGTTGATGAGGGCACGGGCGATGGCAACGCGCTGGCGCTGGCCGCCGGACAGCTCGTTGGGGCGGTGGTCCATGCGCTGCTCGAGGTTCACCGCAGTCAGGGCGGCGCGGGCGCGTTCCAGTCGCTCGGCGGAGGGGGTTCCGTTGTAGATGAGGGGCAGCTCGACGTTGTGGAGAGCGGTGGCGCGGGCGAGCAGGTTGAAAGTTTGAAAAACGAAGCCGATTTCCTTGTTGCGGATGCGGGCCAGCTGGTCGTCGTCGAGCTCGGACACCAGATGGCTGTTCAGCCAGTATTGCCCTTGGGTGGGCGAGTCGAGGCAGCCGATCAGGTTCATCAGGGTGGATTTGCCGGAGCCGGACGGGCCCATGATGGCGACGTACTCATTGTGGCGAATGGCCAGGTTAACACCCTGGAGGGCGTGGACGTCCTGCTCGCCCATCTGATAGGTCTTCCAAAGATCCGAAACCACAATGACGTGTTCAGCGGCGCGCGCAGGGGCGTCCGAGGGATTGCGAGTTGAGGCGCTCACGGGGGTGCTAGCTTCCTTCCTCGCTCTTGGGCGCGAGCTCGGCTTCGGTTGCCGGTTTGACGACTTCGCCGTTTTTGAGCACGCGCAGAACCTTGTAGGTGCCGGTCGCGATCTGGTCGCCGGCGTGGATGGGTCCGCTGACCTCGATCTTGGACGCGCCGCTGATGCCGGTGGTCAAGGGGACGAAGTGGGCGTGAAGCTTCTTGTTTTCCTCCCGGAGGACAAAGACGCCTTGCGCATCCTGTGAGGCGGAAGCGGCCTGGACGGCGCCGGGGGCGGGGGCAGGTGGAGTAGTGAGGGCCTGGATGGGAACGGACAGAACGCTCTTCTTATCCGCGGTGGTGATTTTGGCGGTGGTGGACAGGCCGGGGCGGAGGGCGCTCACATCCTGATTCGCGTCGAGCGTGACGATGACCTTGAAGTCTTTGGCTTCCTCGGTACCGCTGGTGGTTTGGCTGGTCGCGAGACCGGTCGAGCGCAGGAGGGCCTGGTCGCCGACCTCGGTGACGCGCCCTTTGAAAACCTTGTCGGGCAGGGCATCGACCGAGACGTCAACAGTCTGGCCGTTCTTCACATTCACGATGTCGGTCTCGTCGATTTTGACCTCGGCGGTGACGACAGACATGTCGGCGATGGTCATCAGGGTAGAGCCTTCGGCGTTTTGGATGCCGGTGACCATGGTCTCGCCTTCGCGGACGGGCAGGTTGGTGACGATACCGTCGTAGGGAGCGACGCTGACGGTTTTGTTCAGTGAATCGACGGCGGCGCGGAGATTTGCTTGATTCGTGCCGAGGTGGCCGCGGGCAGAGTCGGTTTGGGCCTTGGCTTGGGCGAGCGCGGCCTGCGACTGGGCCAGGGAGGCCAGATCAACGTCGTAAGCGGCTTTGCGGGCGTCGAAGTCCTGTTTGGAGACGAGTTTTTCGGTGTAAAGCTGCTGGTAGCGGGCGTAGTCGAGTTTTTTCTGCTCGAGATCGGCTTGGGCGTGGTCGATGTTGGCTTGTGCGGTCGCTTCGGCGGCAAGAAATGCATTGATGTCGGTTTTCGCAGCGGCGATGGACTGCTGGTCCGCGGCGACGCCGGACTCGGGCTGCACATTTTCAATAGCCGCGAGCATCTCCCCGCGGTGGACGTGGTCGCCTTCCTTGACATAGAGGCGGGTGATCCGGCCAAAAGCGGTTGCGCCGATGTTTACGAATGTTTTCGGCTTGATCTGGCCGGTGCCGCTGACCACCGAGCTGAGAGGGCCTCGCTCCACCTTGCCGACCAGTACTTTTGTAGAGGAGCCCTGGGCTCGTTTCACCGAAAATCCGACAATGGCCGCGAGCACAACAACGGCACACACGATCCATGCGACCTTTTTCCAACTCATGCGCTGCTCCGGCGTCCTTCACGCTTTCATTTTGACTTGTTCGGGGGCAAACAGTCTCTGTTCGACGTCATCATACCGTGGTCCGGGCGGAATGCAACTCCCACAAACGGGCAACGGAGCGGGAAATGCAGACAAGGGGAGCATTTTTCGTTCGCGGAAACGCCAGGGTGTGATTTCTTAAAGTTGGGAAGGCGAAAACCAATGAAGCAGCTTTGGGCGAGCGGCAAGCGGATTGCGGTCAGCGCTGCGGC
>CAXTVG010000311.1:0-3459 GCA_964247505.1 uncultured Acidobacteriaceae bacterium | reverse complement strand
GTGGGTGGGTATCCAGTCCGTGAGCGGGTAGGCTGGGACTTTCGTTTCGTCCATCTGGACGTAAGCAATGTGGTGCGAATCGGGCGACCAGGCGTAGTTGGAGCGCGCGGCCAGCTCTTCGAGGTAGACCCAGTCCACCTCGCCGTTCAGCAGGTTGGGGTCTGTGGTCGCGGTGAGCGCGACCGGCGCACCGCCCGGCTGCTGCGCGTAGAGATTGTGGTTGTGGAGATAGCTGATGGTCTTACCGTCGGGCGACCACTGCACATCATCACCCGAGCCCTGCCCGGTGTCGCCGATCTGCTTTACCTCGCCCGTTTTCAAGGCATCGAGCCAGAGCGTGCCGTCCTCATCGAATAGCACCTCAGAGCCGTCAGGCGACCAGAAATAGGTCTTTTGCTGGTACCGGTTGCGGTGGTCTTTGTCTTTTTCGTTGACCGGGCGTGCGGCAATGCCGGTCAGCTTGTTTGCCGGTGTCAGCACTCGCTTTTCGCCGGTTGCCGCATCGATCACGCCGAAAGTGCCGTCCGGGGCGCGGTAGCTTAGGAACTTTCCGTCCGGGGACCACTCGGTTTTCGCCGGCGCCGCCAGCTTTGCCGTGGTGTAGTAGATGTCGTGGACGGTCCAGGGCGCGTTTTGAGCCGTTGCATGAAGAGGAAGAAGCAGAACAGGGAAAAGGAAAAGCGGCGCAAATCGAAGGGTGGGCAAGCGGGCTCCCATGGAATGGTGTGGACAACAGTGTACCCACTCCATAATCCAGAGGACATAGTAGCCCCATGAGGCAGAACAAAGCGGGCAGCGAGAGAACTCGCTGCCCGCCGGGGACAAATCCGCCGAGCGTCAGAGATTGACGCTGGAACCATTGTGACGCGCAGCGTGGACCACCGGGTGGGGACTTCCGGCCGTCCTCAGCCCGAGCGCGCCCGCTCCCGCACTTGCTCCGGTGCGCGTGGTGTTCAGGGGGCGAACCGTATTCTGGGCTTGCTGCGCCTGCTGCTGGTGCATCGTGACGATAATGGCTTGTGCCGGAGTGGTGCCGGAACAGCGATACCCATGCGGTGAGCTCGCGTCGAAGTAAACTCCGTCGCCTGCTTCAAGAATGTGCGTTTTGTCCGCGTGACGGATTTCCAGCGCGCCTTCCAGCACATACAAAAACTCCGCGCCCGGGTGGACGTGAGAGCGCACCTCGCCGCCCTGGCGCTGCGGGAGAAACTCGGCCAAGTAAGGATCGATTTGCCGGTCAGGCACCATGAATCCGAGGCTTTCGAAATAATAAGTCGGATCATCTACGCCGCTTTGCGGCAACCGCGTGCGCTCTTTCTTCCGGTGAACCCGAAACATCGGCTGCGGCTCGGCTTCAAAGAAGTGGTTGAGATCCTTGCCGAACACCATGGCCACGCGGGCCAGGTTGCGCAGGGTCGGCACAACGCGCCCTGTTTCCAGCTGAGAAAGAAAACTCGCCGAAAGCCCAGTCTGGCGTCCAAGCTCGACCAGACCCATGGACTTTTTCAGCCGGAGCCGCTTGATGCGTTCGCCGATGCGCTTTTCCGCGATGAAGGCCTCGGCGCTGGCCTGGTCCACAGCGCCTTTCTCCTCGCCCACATCGGGGGTGAGGATCGCGTCCTGCTCTTCGGACTTTACATTTCTCTCGGGCATTTTGGGAACACTCCTGAAACGAGACCTGGGTAACCGGTTGTACAAGAAGAGATGCCGGGAATTGGATAGGTGATGGAGTATTTTTATCTGTTTCCCCTTTTCTTCGCTTCCTGCGGGCTGCTTCGCCGTGTTTCCATGACAGAACTGACCCTACAGCTCCCCCCTTTGCAGTTCCCTGTTGCACTCACCCCAAGGATCCGTTGAATTCCATGACACCGCCCGAAAGTTCAGCGGCGCCTAGCGCCCCTTCCAGCAATCCTTCACGAAAACGCATTCTCATCACCGGCGCCAATGGCATGATCGGCCATGCTTTGCGGGCTTTCTGCTCTGCCCGCGGGGTGGAAGCCGTGCCTGTACAGCGCCCCCTTCACGGCGACGCGAAGGGGCAAGCGCCTGCGGGTCCCGATACGATCCTTTGGGAGCCGGAGGCAGCGCAGCCGTTCGCGGATCTGGAGCGGCTTGAGGGCTTCGACGCGGTGGTCCATCTGGCGGGGGCGAACATTTCCGCGCACCGCTGGAGTGCAAGCTATAAGCAGGTGATCCGGAACAGCCGCACGCTTCCGACCGGGGCGCTGGCGCTCGCGCTGGCGCGGCTCCAGAAGCCGCCGAAGGTGCTGCTTTGCGCCTCGGCGACCGGTTTCTACGGCTCGCGCGGCGATGAAGTGCTGACGGAAGACTCCGGGCCGGGCAAGGGGTTTCTCGCGGACGCTTGCAAGGATTGGGAAAGCGCGTCCGCGCCGGCGCGCATCGCGGGTATTCGCGTGGTGCACCTTCGGTTCGGCGTGGTGCTCACGCCCTATGGCGGCGCGCTCAAGCAGATGCTCCCGCTGTTTCGAGCCGGCCTGGGCGGCAAGCTGGGCGGCGGCCACGCATGGATGAGCTGGATTGCGCTTGAAGACCTGCTGGGGGCAGTGCTGCACGCGATGGACCATGACGAGCTGATCGGACCGCTGAACGTGGTTGCGCCGAACCCCGTGCGCAATGCGGAGTTCACTCACGCGCTTGCGTCGGCTCTGAAGCGCCCTGCGGTGATGCCCGTGCCGGCTTTTGCGCTGCGAGCCGCTTTCGGGCCGGTGGCCGACGAAGCGCTGCTGGCGAGCTGCCGGGCTGTTCCCGCGAAGCTGGGGGCGAGCGGCTTTGCGTTTCCCAACCCGGACATCGAAGGCGCGCTCGGGAAGATGCTGGCGGTTCCCGGAAAGGCCTGAGGCTTGAAGCTCTGCTAGGCTTTCCCTGATGCATCCCGGCCGGTCCCTCCCTTTGCTGCTGTGCGCCGCCGTTTTGTGCGGCTGCGGGAACCCCGGCTCGCCGCTGCCGCCCTCGCTGATGCTGCCGCAGCCGGTGACCGACCTCCACGCACAGCGGACGGCGGACACCGTCACCCTGGGTTGGACCATGCCCAGCCGCAGCACCGACCGGGTCGCGCTCAAAGGAGACCAGCGCGTCGCGGTTTGCCGGGCAGAGAGCAATGGACCGTGTGCCGCCATTGCGGTGCTGCTGCTGGCCCCCGGCGCTCCGGCTGCGTACACAGACGCGCTCCCGCCCTCGCTGCGCACCGGACCGCTTCGCGCTTTGCGCTACCAGGTGCGCGTTGAAAACCGCCGGCAGGCAGCGGTGGGCGCCTCCAATCCCGCGCTCGCCGCCGCCGGGCCGGCTCCTCCGGCGGTCCGCGGCGCACACGGGGAAACGACCTCCAGAGGAATTGTTGTGCGCTGGGACGCAGCTGCCGGTTCGGAACCGCCGGAGGGAGACCGTTTGCTGGTCCGGCTCACTCGGGAGCAGATTACGGGCGCACCCGCTGCCCCGCCC
>CAXTVG010000310.1:247-3467 GCA_964247505.1 uncultured Acidobacteriaceae bacterium | reverse complement strand
TTTCGCCACTCACAGGTTCTCACTTGAGTGGTTTGCTGTCAAGTTATCTGATGGTGATCACAATGAAAAGTTGCAACAAGGGTTTTTATTGATGGCTGAAAAGGAACCCGCTACCATCGGATATGAGGGACGCTATGCCGATCGAGAGTGTTGATCTGAGCGACGACCAGGGCCGCTTTATCGCCCAGGAGGTTAAGTCGGGACATTATCCCGATGCCGCCGCGGTGTTGCGCGCGGGTGTTCGCAGGCTGGAGCGGGAGCGTCGCGAGTATGAGCGCAAGCTGGCGATCTTGCGGGCGGCGATTGATGAAGGGGACGCGAGCGGTGACGCGGAGGGTGACGTGTTCGCTGAGGTCCGCGAGAGGATTCATCAGCGGGCCCTCGAAAAGGGCGCAGGCAAGTAATTGCGATCTGTTCGTTTTTCAAGCAGGGCCGATCACGACCTGGCTGAAATCGCCGATTACAGCTTGGATCATTGGGGCGAGACTCAGGCCCTTCGTTATACTTTTGATCTTGAAGAGCGCTGCCTACTTTTAGCAGCGCACCCCTGTCTCGGCCGTGCCTGCGATCAAATCAGGCCGGGATTACGGCGGTTCGAGCAAGGCCGGCATGTCATCTTCTATAGGGTGCATCCGGACCGCCTTCGCATTGTGCGCATTTTGCACGAGAAAATGCGGCCGGAGCTCCACGTCAGCGAGGAAGACGAGGGCGACACCTGAGGTTAGTCGCAGCATGTCGTCGCTTGTGGCTGCTCCGGTAGACTCGTTTTGGAATTCATAACAGGTTGAGACTCCGCTCACTTCCTTAGGGCCCGAACTTTTCAGCGGAGCCATATGTAGCAAGGACTTTTCTTGGCAGCAAACAACAAAACAGCCATCATCATCGGCGCGGGCCCTGCGGGGCTTACGGCGGCGCTGGAGTTTTGCCGGCGGTCGTCGATTCGACCCATTGTGCTCGAGGCAAGCGAGCGGATTGGCGGGATTTCGTGCACGATCCGGCACAACGGCAACCGGATCGACATTGGCGGGCACCGGTTTTTTTCGAAGTCCGACCGGGTGATGGAATGGTGGACCTCGCTGATGCCGATTGAGGGCCAGGGCGACGAGTTCTCGATCCGGTACCGGAACCAGCAGCGGGCTGTGAAAGCCACGGGCGCAGAGGGGGACCCGGACTTGCGGATGCTGGTGCGGCCGCGCAAGAGCCGGATTTACTTTCTGCGCTCGTTTTTCGACTATCCCCTTTCGCTGTCGGCTTCGACGCTGGGGCGTTTGGGCCTGGGCCGGACGGCGCGGATTGGGCTGAGCTATGTCAAGGCGCGGCTGCGTCCCCGGCGGCCGGAGCGGACGCTGGAGGATTTTCTGGTCAACCGGTTTGGGCGGGAGCTTTATCTGACTTTTTTCAAGAGCTATACGGAGAAGGTTTGGGGGGTTCCTTGCGAGCAGATATCGGCGGAGTGGGGAGCGCAGCGGATCAAAGGACTATCGCTGCGGACGGCGGTGGGGCACTTCCTCAAAAAAGCATTCGGGCGCGGGAAGCCGCCGGGCGATATTGCGCAGAAAGGGACGGAAACCTCGCTGATTGAACAGTTCCTGTATCCGAAGTACGGGCCGGGGCAGCTATGGGAGCACGTAGCCGACCTGGTGCAGGCCTCGGGCGGAGAGGTGCGGACGGGCTGGCGGGTCGCTGCGGTCCATGTTGCGCCTTCGGGAGACCGGATTGTCTCGGTGGAGGCGCGGGGGCCGTCGGGCGAAGTGGAAACGTTTGCGGGCGACTACTTCTTTTCGACCATGCCGGTGCGGGAGCTTTTGCGGTCGCTCGATACGCCGGTTCCTGAGGAGATTCAGGCTATCTCGGACGGGCTGGTGTACCGGGATTTTATTACTGTTGGGTTGTTAGTGGACCGGCTGCTGGTGACGGAGCCCGATGGCGGCCCGCTCAAGGATACCTGGATTTATATCCAGGAGCCGGATGTCTTGGTAGGACGGCTGCAGATATTTAATAACTGGAGCCCTTACATGGTGGCCGACCCGACCAAAGTTTGGATTGGGCTGGAGTACTTCTGCTATGACACGGACCCGCTGTGGGCGATGCCGGACGCGGAGCTTGCCCGGTTTGCGATTGGGGAGATTGCAAAGATCGGGATTTTGCGGGCGGAGGATGTGCGGGACAGCGCGGTTTTCCGGGTGCCGAAGACGTATCCGGCTTACTTTGGGACGTATGAGCGCTTCCCGGAGATTATCCGGTATATGGAGCGGTTCGAGAACTTGTTCCTGGTGGGGCGCAACGGGATGCACAAGTATAACAACCAGGACCACTCGATGCTGACCGCGATGACGTCGGTGGATAACATTCTGGCGGGACGGATCGATAAGTCGAACCTGTGGGAGATCAATACGGAGCAGGAGTATCACGAGAAGCGGGATGTCCCGGATGGGGAGCCGGAGCCGGGCGCGCGGGGATAAGTGCTTTTCATTTGAGAGCTTCGACGCGTTCCGGTCCTGAGCTGCCGCTCACGAGAACCCACGTCTCAAGATCGAGACGTGGGGCACCCGTAGTTGTGGAATGGGCTACGGCTATTGCCAGTGGTCATGGTGAAGGCTGACCCACCAGCAGGGAGTCATGCGCTGGTGGGGCAAAAGCGCCTGGACGCAGGGGACGTCGATTGTGCCGAAGTAGGCGTAGTGCCAGTGGCCGTTGGCCTCGGGGATGGCGACGTACTGCTTCACGGTGGTGAAAGACAGGACGTCGCCGTGGCGCTGGCGCCAGACGAAGATTGCGAAATCGGCGGCGATGGCCGCCATGAGGCCCATGGCGGCGAGGAGCAGCCAGGAGCGGGTTTCGCGGCGGACCACGCTAGCGGGCGGCGCCCAGCATGGCTTCGAGGCGCGTGGGGTCGAAGCCAATCATGACTTCCTCTCCGACTTTCAGTGTCGGGGTAGACCGGCTGCCCAGGTCCATGAGTTCGCGGAAGGCTTGGGGGTCGGCCTGGACGTCTTTGTATTGAAAGGGGATGTTGCGGGTCTGCAAAAATATGCGGGCGGCGAAGCAGGGGGCGCAGCCTGGCTGGCTGTAGAGGGTGACTTCGGGGAGAGCGGGCATGGGTTAAAGATACTTCGGCGTGGAGTTTGGTTTCATGGCTCGCCTGTCAGGACGGTCGTGAGCTGTCGCCCACGAGGACCCACGTCTCAGAATCGAGACGTGGGGCACCCGTATTTACCTC
>CAXTVG010000310.1:0-237 GCA_964247505.1 uncultured Acidobacteriaceae bacterium | reverse complement strand
GGGAGGGCGGTGTTGCCGCCGGTTTCGTCTTTGCCGAGCGGGGTGCGGGCGTCGTAGCCGACCCAAACGCCGCAGGTGACGGACGGGGAGAAGCCGAGGAACCAGGCGTCGGTGGAGCTGGAGGTCGTGCCGGTTTTGCCGGCTACGGGGTGGTCGAGGACTGTCGCAGCCGCGCCGGTGCCGCCGGGCGCAGTGACGGCGCGGAGAAAGCGGACCATGGTGCGGGCGGTTTGGGGA
>CAXTVG010000309.1:0-3476 GCA_964247505.1 uncultured Acidobacteriaceae bacterium | reverse complement strand
GATCGCTGCGGAGATGTCCTTCGGCAACGGCTTTCTCGCCCGCCCCGAGGAGCGGGAGCAGTACAAGCTCAACGGCCTGCGCGCCTGGGCCTTTGGCAATCATGAGCTCACCGTGTTCGGCGCGGCTTACTACGGCTTTTCCCGCCTTCCAGGGCTTATCCCGCTCCGCGCGCCGGTCGCGGACGATACCATCGACCCCCGGCAAAAGGATCTGACACACACGATGCTGGCCGTCGCCACGGACACCTGGCAGCCCTCAGACCGGCAAGCGCTGACGCTCGCAGCCTATGCGCGGACTTACAGCCTGGCCCTGGACTCGGATTTCGGCCTCGGCCTGATTGAGCAAAGCGAGTTTCGCACGGTGGAAGGCGGGAACGCGACCTACACCGGCAAGCTCGGCCGCCGCTTGGAGGCGCTCGCGGGCATGGATTATCGCCGCGACGCCCCGCGCGCGCTCGACCTGGCCCAGGCGGATGCCGAGGGGCGTGTTCATCTGGCGACAAGCAACGACCTGACCGTGACGGATTACGGGCCTTTCGCGGCGATCGAGGGCGATCTCGGCCATAGCTTTCATGCCTACGCGGGCGCACGGCGGGATGAGCTTCACTTTGCCAACACGGACCGGCTGAACCCGGCGAACTCGTATGCCCAAACTCCCGGTGTCCTGAGCCCAAAGGCAACACTCACCTGGGGACGGGAGCAAGGCAGCGCCTTGCCGCAGATCGCGGTGAGCTTCGGCAAGGCGTTCCACGCGAACGACCCGCGCATCGGCTCCGGCACGGGCCGCGGAGCCTTGATCATCCAGTCGCGCGAGTACCAGCTGGTCGCGGGCAAGGTTGTGGCCGGCACCGAGCTGCGCCTTACCCTGGCGCACCAGACCAACTCGGAGGAACTCGCGAAGATCGACCCCGACACCGGCCTGCAGCAGGACCTCGGGCCCTCGCTCAACCGCTATTACACTCTGCTGGCGCGAAGGCGCTACGGGCGCGGTTTCTTTCAGGCCTCTTACTCGCAGGCAAATGCCACAGACCTCGCCCTGCGCCAGCCTGTCCCGGAAGCGCCGCGGCTGATCATCGACGCACTCGGCACGGTGAATCGCCTGCCCTTCAGCGCCGCAGCCAAGGCAGAGTATGAGTACGTCGGCGAGAAACCGCTGGGCGACAACTTCCACGCCGTCCCGGTCCAGGAAATCCGCCTCAATCTCGCCAGGGAGCTCGGCGACGGCCGCTGGCTCGTGTCCCTCGACGGCGAGCTCGCGAGCGGCGCTGCCGGGCAAACGCTTGAAACCTTCGCGCTGCCTGCGGAAGCCGCGCCGACAGAGCGCATTGTCGGCGTGCCGCTGCGCTCCTATGCGAGCGCTTCGCTGCGATACCAGTTCAAGCGCTGAAGGGGTGCTTTTCCTGGAGAACAGCCGCATGTCAATCCCGTCCGCGCCGAGTGTGCCTCCACTTCCCGGAACATACGACTTAAGTCACTAAGTGACGATCAAAAGTAACTTATCTGGTCACTTATGCTCCAGCTTAAAGCACAAAAAATATTTTGCTTTTCCTGAATCCAGATTGACCGGCAGACTCGTTTGATAACTTCACGGTGAAGTTTTACGCGCTCTCCAGTTCAAAGATGAAGTCAACATTTCACGGTCGCGCCGCTGTAGTTTTTCGCTCCAAGCAAGCCCAGGCGCAGCAACTCCACCCCGCCTTGCTCCCCTCGGGATTGTATGTCCACAAGTCGCTGTACCCACGGGAGACTAGCCATGTTCAAACGCACCACTTCGCTTGCGCTTGCACTGGGCATGCTGTGTCTGACGCCTTCCCCGGCGTCCTTCGCATCAAGCCATCGTGAAGCGCCGATCACCGCCCTCGACCACCCCGCCGACATTACCGATTTCTATGCTTTTGTCAGCTACGACCACCCGGATCGCGTCACGTTTGTGCTCAACGTCGACCCGTTTCTCGAACCCAGCAATGGCCCCAACTACTTCCCGTTCGACCCCAACGTGCTGTATGAGATCAAGGTCGACAACACCTTCACAGCAAGCGCGAATGTAACCTTTCAGTTCCGCTTCAACACCGAATACCGCGCGCCCAACCTGTTTACCTCGGCCGCCGGCGCGGGCAATGGGATCAACGCTCCCAAAAACTCGCCCGCTCCCGTCGCTCCCGGCACACAGGTCGTTCCGCCGGCCGTCACCTCGCTTGACGGCGCCGGCGCGGCAGGCCTGGGTGTCCGCCAAAACTACACCGTCACCATGGTCAAGAACGGGCAGTCCACGCCCCTGACCGGCGGAGGCGGAAAAATGCTGTACGCGGTGCCGAGCAACATCGGTCCGCGCACCATGCCCAACTATGACGCGCTGGCCAAGCAGGGCATCTACAGCCTGACCGGCGGCTCGAGCTCCGGCGACGTCCGCGTTTTCGCGGGCACCGTCGCCGATCCGTTCTTTATTGACCTCGGCGCGGCGTTTGACAGCTTCAATTTCCGCGCCAACCCGGCCTCGGGCGTACCCGGCGTGCTCAGCGCCTCGCAGGACCGGGACGACCACACCAACATCGCGCCCGACTCTCTGTCGGGCTTCAACGTCAACACCATCGTGATCGAAGTGCCGATTGCCATGCTGACCAGCGATGGCCAGCGGCACGCCGCTACCGATCCGAAGGCCACCATCGGCTCGTGGGCAACCACCTCGCGGCCGCAGTTCACCGTTCGTCGCTCGCCCGACACTACGCTGAACGCGGGCAACTTCTACCAGGTGCAGCGCCTTGCCAACCCCCTGATCAACGAACTGCTGATCGGTACCGGGTACAAGGACTACTGGAGCATGAGCCAGCCCAAGGACGACGCCCAGTTCGCGCCGTTTGCCCTGGACCCCACCGTGCCCCGCATTTTCAACGCGATCTACGGCATCAATATTCCGCCGCCGCCGCGGACTGATCTTGCCCTGATTTACACCTACGCGGCACCCATCGCGGCGCCCGGCACACCGGCCGGCCCGCCGGCCGATCTGCTGCGCCTCAACACCGGCGTCCCGCCCACCCCGTATCAGGCGCGCAAGCGCATGGGCGTGCTGGCCGGCGACCTGGCCGGCTACCCCAATGGCCGCCGCCTCACCGATGACGTCACCGATATCGTAGCCCGCGTAGTCGGCGGGGGCGTCCTCAACCCGAAGTACAACGTTTTCCCGAACAACGCGATCGGCGACGGCGTCAACGCTCCGGACGTACCGACGCAGGAAACCTTCCCCTACGTCCACTACGCCTACAGCGGCCGCGACAGCCGCCATGTCGGCCCGTCGGAGATCGGCTGCGGCCGGCAGCCTTCGCTCGGGGGCGCCAACAGCAACGCAGCCCCGCCTGAAGACCAGGGGGGCAATGCTCCCTGCCCGGTGAAGTAACCGCCGGCGTTCCACCCCTGTGTGCCCTTCCCGATCGCGCTTACCGGCCTTTCGCGAAGGGCGCTCGATCCGTCCCCGCATTGCT
>CAXTVG010000308.1:0-3481 GCA_964247505.1 uncultured Acidobacteriaceae bacterium | reverse complement strand
GGTAGTACACGCCGCGCTCGGAGCGCCCCGGCGAGCCCGCGCCGCCAGGAGGCGCTGGGTCGCCCGCGACCAGCAGCGGGACGGGCACGTCGATTTCCTCGAGCAGGATGACACACTTTCCGGGATCCCACGCGCGGCCGACCGTAATCGCTTGAAGGCTCTTTTCCTGTCCGGGCAGAAACAGCTCCGGCGAGCGGCCGTTGGGGATGACCTCAATGTGCCGGTCAATCCCGTACTGTTCGCGCAGCTCGCGGGCCATCCAGGCGGTGGGCGCGGCCAGGCGCGTCGCGGATAGCAGGCCCGCGCGCACCAGCGCGGCATAGGCGCGCATGCGTCCGCTGTCGGGCGGCTGCTCGCCGTACACCGACTGCCACCAGCTGAGCACGCAGCTGTGACCGGTGAGCATAACGGGGAGCGCGTCGGACAGGACTCCGTAGGCGAACTGGTTCGTGTGCAGAAGATCGGGCTGCAGCCGCCCGGCCAGCTCGCGCAGAAAGTCGGACGAGCGCCCAAGATCACTTGCAGCATCCTCCATCCACTCCAGCAGGTAGTCGGTTTCTATGCACTGGAACAAGGGTGAGCGCATGCTCGCGACCCATGCGCGCTGACCTGGGTCGAGCCCCTGGCCAAAGGAAACGAGCGTGACCTGGTGGCCTCTGCGTACCAGGCCCGCGCTCAGCTCTTCAGTGTAGGTCCACACGCCGCCGACCGCGTCGGTGGTCAGGAGGACGTGCATGCAAGCTCCTCCAGTTTTTCAAGAGCTATCGGCTGCTCTTCCTGGATGTCGCTGAAGCTGTCGAACAGGCTCAGGTAGTGCCGGTGCGCGCGCTCCCAGGCTTGGTCGTCAGGAGCCGCGCCGAATGTCTGGACGTACAGCGGCGAGCCGGGGAACGGAAACATGGGCACGGGTTCCGAAACCCACACGCCCTTGGCTTTCAGCTCGGCCTGCCACGCCTGCACGGCGGCGGAGTCGTCGTGCGCCGTGCGGATCAGGTTGGCCTGCACCCACGGAATGCGCTGCTTCGCATAAGCCAGCAGCTCGGCGATGCGGCCGGTCGACATGCGGCAGTTTTTGTTGAGCTCCGCGCGGCCTTCTTCGGTGATGGACTCAATGCCGCACTCGATCGAGATAGCGTGAGCGCGGGCCAGCAGGTCGAAGCCTTCTTCGTCCCACAGATCGATGCGGGTTTGAAAGCCGATCTTAAGCGGGCGCTTGGCGATCTCCTCAAGCAGCAAGCGGACGTTTTTGCCGACGCCGAAGATTTCGTCGATGAAGTAGATGTAGGTCACCCCGCGGGCGATCAACGCGTCAATTTCCGCAAGCACGGCGGCAACAGTACGCTCGCGGAACTTGTTGCGGAACAGCGTCTTGTTGCAGAAGGAGCAGGACCACGGGCAGCCGCGCGCGAACTCCAGCTCCGCGCCCAGGCCGTCGACGTGCTCAAAGACATGGTGCTTGTGGGTATGGAGCTCGACCGGATAGTCGCTCAGATCGATGGGGCCGAGCTCGGCCATCGCGGTTACGCCGAGACCCTCGCTGAGGTGTACGCCGCTCGCGTCCTGCCAGCAGCAGCCGGCGATCGTCTCCCATGGTTGCGAGGCCAGCAGCGGAAGCACTTGGTCGTGCTCGCCGCGAATCGCGATATCCGCGCCGGTCTTGCGCAGGGTCGCGGCAGGCGTAACGGAGCCGTGCGGACCGATGAGCACTGTTTTGGAGTGTCCGTTACGCAAAGCCGCGACCCACTCCTGCGGAATGCGAAGCTCGGGCGGCGGGCAGCGCCAGAACAGGTACGAGGGCGCGGTTGGGATCACAAGGAAGTCCGGCGAGCCGATGCGCGCGGCGGCCTCAGCAGGCGAGAGCGCCTCCATCTGCGCGTCCACCAGCGTGACCTCGTGGCCGGCTTTGCGCAGCTCCTGGCGGGCATGCAGCAGTTCGAGCGGCAGGTGCGGGTCGCGGCAGCCGAAGTAGGTGGACCCCTCAAAGCTCCAGCGCGGATTCACAAGGGCGTATTTCATAGCACGGCTCCTCCGGAAGCGGTAGCGAGCTGGTGGTGGTCGAGAGCGGCTTCGTGCAAGCGGCGCGTCTGCAAGTCACTGCGCCAAAACTCCGCGATATCGGCGAAGATGGCGTCGAGCGGGCGCCGCGGCTGCCAGCCGGTGTGCGCTGTGAGCTTGGCAGTGTCGCTCACATAGATTTGCTGGTCGCCTGGACGAGCTTCGTCCCATTGCACAGTGACCGCGCGGCCGGTTTGCTTTTCGATCGCGGCCAGAGCCTGGCGCACGGAGATGACCTGCTTGAGACCGCCGCCGACGTTGTAAACCTGGCCCGCGGCGATGCTGCGCTGCGCTGCGACCCGCTCTATGGCGTCCAGCAGATCGTGCACATGAAGAACATCGCGCACCTGGCAGCCGTCGCCGTAGATGGTGACCGGTTCGCCTTCCAGAGCGGAGTAGAGGAAGTGCGCGACCCAGCCCTGATCTTCGGTGCCGAGCTGCCGTGGGCCGGCGATGCAGCTCATACGCAAGACCACCGTAGGCACGCCATAGATGCGCGCGTAGTCGTGGACGTACTGGTCGGCCGCGCCTTTGGAGCAGCCATAGGGCGAGTGGAAATCAAGCGGCTGCTCTTCATTGACGCCCGTGTAAAGCGGATCGGAAAAGCGATACGCCTCGCCATCGAGCTGGACGCCGAGGCTTTCAAGCGAGCCGTAGACCTTGTTGGTCGAGGTAAAGAGCACGAGCGGGCGGGTACGCGCGGCGCGGGCAGCTTCGAGCACATGGAGCGTGCCCAGGATGTTGGTGTGGCAATCCGCGAGCGGGTCGGCAATGGAAGTGGTCACGGCGACCTGCGCGGCTAAATGATAGATTTCGGTCGCGCCTTTCGCGGCCTCGGCCAGCAATTCGCGGTCGCGCACATCGCCGTGCACTACCGTGAGGCGCTCCTTGGCGGCGAGCGACTGAAGCCACGCGAGATTGGTTTCGACCCCGGGCCGGACGAGGCTGTCGAACACGGTCACGTGCGCTTGCGTGTGCTCGAGCAGGCGAGCCGCCAGGTTGCTGCCGATAAAGCCCGCGCCTCCGGTGATCAGCGCTCTCCGTTCCCTCTTCAAGTCATCTCCTTGTGGAATGGGATGCATCAGGCGGAAAGCCCGTAGGTGTTCAGCTCCTGGAGCATGGTTTCTGCCTTATCTTCGGGCTGCTGCGCGCGCAGCCACTCGACCAGCTCGGCGAACCCCTGCTCGTGCGTGACCTGCGGCTCATAGCCCAGCAGCGCGCGCGCTCTGGTGAGGTCGGCGTACGCGTGGCGAATGTCGCCGGAGCGATAGCGCTGGGTAAGCTGGTGCGGAATATCCTTGCCCAGCGCGCTGGAAAGCAGCTCGGCCACGCGGCTGATGGAGATAGGCTGGCCGGAGCCGACGTTGACGACGTGCCCATTCGCCTCGGAGCGTTCGAGCGCAAGCATATTAGCCCGAACGATGTC